>JAKVBZ010000409.1 GCA_022448645.1 Pirellulaceae bacterium | reverse complement strand
TGTTGGCTGGCGTCAAAACAGCTAACGACGCCGCATTTTCCGTGGCTTTGGATGTTGCTCGGAAGCAACAAACCAAATAGCAGCGTGTGCGGTGTTGTGGCCAGAAATGTCGCCAAAAAGCGTGCCGCCGGCGACTCTCAATTTCTCACGGCACCATTTTGCACGGTACGTTTGTGCGATGTCGTTTGGCAGTGCGACGCCCGCTTATGGCGGACTTGCATTCATTAATCGGCATGTTCCGCCTGTGTTGCTGGTGGCTGGTCATGATCATGGTCATGATCATGGTCTGGTTCCCAGATGCCAATTAACACCGCCAGCATTACTCCTGAGAGGATTGCTGCGGATAATTTAATCTTGTCGTGCCGGTGAAACTGTACTTCGGGAAGTACATCTGCCAACGCGATACACAGGAACATGCCAGCGGAGAATCCCAAAGCTGCGCCAATCACGGGTTGTGCACCTGTGAGGTGATTGACGCCGGTAAAGAACGCCAGAGCCCCTGCCGGACAAACGAGCGCAAAAATCACATTCAGTCGGGTAATCCAAGTCGGGCTCCAGCCTTGGGCAGTCATCATTGAGGTGATCGCTAAGGCGTCAAGCGGTTTGTGTAGCAAGATTGCCATAAACGTGCCCAAGCCAATGAGTCCCGCAGTGGAATCATTTTCTGCTCCAGCCGCAACACTGGCTGCAAGCGCGCTGCCGTCAATCAAGGTATGCAGTACGAGTCCGAAAAACAGTCCCAGTGAACTAATGCCTGACGAAGCAGCTGTATGTGGTGCATCATGTGTGTGCCCACAGCTATCTTCAGGCTGTGTTGAGTCATCGACTTGCTTCGGGTGTGAATGAAACGAAGGGTCGTGATGCCCGTGTTCATGTACGTGAAAAAGCCGGATCATGAAAAACATGGTCAGCATGCCAACCATCGTCCAGCCTGCAGCGTGATGTACAGAATGAGCTTCCTCGATAGCGTGGGGCAGTAGGTGTAACACTGCAACACCTAGCATCAATCCCCCAGCAAAACTCATGGCGACTTGCATTCGGATGTGGGTTGGACGAAAGAAACGAGGGATCCAACCGCCGGCGAGCGACGCCAGTGTAACAACCAAACAATAGACAATCAGAATTGTCGGAGGCATGCCAGATATTTTGCCAGGTGTTTCAGAACGGTCGCCCGCTCAAACAATCGATGTTTCGATTCGGCTGCTGCGTTGTCAGTTGTGCGAGCGACCGAATAGAAGCGGGGAGACGCGATGCCAATCCTACGAAAAGCGATCAGTGCTACAAGGGGAGGGAGATTCGAAAGCCAGGCGTGCGAACCTTTTCCGGTTATGTTGATTGGAGCGGATTCGTACACGTCAGACGCCTGATAGTCCCGGATTGGCTTGTGTCCCAGGCATAGCTCAGATTATTGCCGTGTGGCGATTGCACCAGCGATGTGATCCAGTACCTGCATGTTGGCGACGCCGTTTTCTGCGGGTGGACGCAAGCCGCAGCCAGCTTGAATGTCTTCAGTAAAGTGTTCCACCATCCTTACAAATTGGTCGTCGTCCCCAAAGTGGATTGGTCGAACTTGTTCATCAATGCAGAAATACAGCTG
>JAKVBZ010000408.1 GCA_022448645.1 Pirellulaceae bacterium | reverse complement strand
GTCTTCAATTTTGACGTCAAAAGAAAAACCGCGACTAACCTCAAAGGTCAGTCGCGGTTTTCAGATTTTGCAAACATCAATGCTGAGCCACCGGAGCAACGTTGGCCCAATCCGCCAAATCTAGCGACGTCGTTTCATCAACATCAGGCCAAGGCCCAACATCATCAACGCGATACCAGACGGTTCAGGAACAACTGCCGGTGTCGCAGCTCGCGGGCCCTGCTCAAATCCAGCTGCCTGGAATGCGATAACAAAGTCGCCCGAATCGAACTCGGCGTTGCCATCCCAATCGCCAGTCGTCCAAGTTGAGTTAGCCGCCACGCCATCTTCGTATTCACCAGCAATGAAAACAAATACGAAGTCTGAGCTATCGAATTGACCATCGAAGTTCGAATCGCCAAAGTAGGTGTTTGCGAGTTCTTCGATTTGCACTCGTCGATCCTCTGCATTGACCACGCCGTTGTTGTCGTGGTCGTAGATCGAATCAGTAAGTCCCTCACGAAGTGCCCGGGCTTGTTCGTCGAAATCACTGGCATCGAGGATACCATCGAGATTCACATCACCAGGAACTGCCTCCGAGGTCGGTGGCTCTACCAAAAAACCGAGGTGCCATCCATCGACGGCGCTAATGTCCGCCAAACCCATCACCTGAGTGAGCAAAGCCCATGATCCGTTTTCTGCATCCAGCTGGGAAGAGCCGAAGGTCAGATCCACACTCGGACCGAAGGTTTGCGTAACTTCATCAACTTGCCCGCGACTATAGGCAATGTAGACAACTTCAGGAACGGACGGATCGAATGGATGCTCACCAACAAGGAGACCAATTTCAGGTTGTAGTGTTTCGTATCCGGAAACCGGAGTTCCATTGCTTGAATAGTAGAAGTAGAAGCCCTGTTCAAAGAAGAATGGGTCAAGATCTTTCGTATTCTGCCAGTCCAACTCCCTCATCGTTAGGGCAGACTGTCCGCCTTGATCATCCGAAATCCAACCTCCATCAACGGTCTGAAAAGAGAACTCAATGACCTCACCGGGCAATTCCCAATCGAGCAATTCGAATTCCGTCTGCCCATCGTCACCGATTCCCGACGCTTGGACACCGAAAACACCACCATCGATTCCGTCGAACTGAACGGCACGTTCGTTGATGCGCATTCCGCCCGCAACTTCTTCAATGCCATCAAATGTCAACTGTACGGGAGCCGTTCCATGATCGATGATTTCACGAGTAACAGGATCTTCTGTTTCGCCAATATCACCGGGGAAATTGGTTGCTGAGAAAGTGTAGGTATCGCCTCGAAGTCGAGAGTTAACCTGAGCCTGAGCCATACTCGTAACCGTGACCGCCACCAAAGCAGCAAGTGCTACCGCTCTAAAACCAAACAACATGATGCTTGCTCCTGAACTGCAAGATGTATCAAAGAATTGTCCTCGTGCATCTTCCACTGTAACAGAACGTAAATCATGCCGCCAAACTTTTGAGAACAGTTCATCAAAAGATGATCAAATAATAACTTAAGCGATTAAATCTTTTACGATCAGGAACCCTCAGGGGATGACATGTAAAAGTCTTTGATCAGTCGCTTATGGCTCTCGATTT
>JAKVBZ010000407.1 GCA_022448645.1 Pirellulaceae bacterium | reverse complement strand
GTCGGTGCCGAGTGAGTTCATCATCTCTTCGGCAACTTCATCCGGCCGGGCGTGAGTCAGGTCAATCTTGTTGATGACGGGAATGATTTGCAAGTCATGTTCCATTGCTGCATAGGCGTTGGCTACCGTTTGAGCTTCTACCCCCTGAAAGGCATCAACTAACAACAGGGCTCCCTCACAGCATGCAAGAGAGCGCGATACCTCGTACTGAAAGTCCACGTGTCCCGGTGTGTCGATCAAGTTCAGCTCGTAAGTTTTGCCACCACGCTTAAAGTTCATCGCGACAGCACGAGCCTTGATGGTGATTCCCCGTTGTCGCTCCAATTCCAAATCATCCAGTAGTTGGTCCTTCATCTCGCGACGCGTAACTGTTCCGGTGTGCTCCAGTAACCGGTCAGCCAGAGTGCTCTTGCCATGGTCGATGTGCGCGATAATACAGAAGTTGCGAATGTTTTCTGACATGGATGTCTTTACAGGTGCAGTGTTTCGTGGGTGTAGTATTTGGTGCGCGGCCTGCGACTGTCAAACGCTTAAACGGCCTGATTTTCTTTCATGGCGTAGCCGGCCACACCCAGGTAGCCAGCATCGGATTCCAGAGAGGCAAACTTGATACTCGTCCCGGCAAAAACGTTGTCAAACGTGCGGTCACGAAACTCATCGATAATTCCTTGTAAAAAGCGTCGGCCAATCGGACAGTCACTTCCACCAAAATTCATTGCGCCGCCAAGCACAACCGATCCCGGGTCAAGCGTATGAACCAAAGATGTGATACCGATCCCCAACCATCGAGCGGTTTCGTCGACGATTTCCAAGGCCAACGCGTCGCCTTCAACAGCTGCAAAGTAGACTTTCTTGGAAGTCAGCTCGGTGTCCTGTCCGCCCAGCAGGCCACTCAGGCTACTGTGCTGGCCCTCGGTTAGTTTTTGACGTGTCCGTTGCACAACGCCACTTGCCGATGCGTAAGCTTCCAGTTGTCCTCGGCCTCCACCCCAAACACATAACTGTGCCTGACGTGAGGAATCCACGACGATGTGTCCGCATTCGCTGCCGAAACTATTCACTCCGTTGACCAATTCTCCGTCAACGATGATGCCACCACCAACACCCGTCCCGAGCGTCAGCAGGACCATGGATCCGTCATCACGTCCACTACCGAGCCAGAATTCTCCGTATGCTGCCGCATTGGCATCATTGAGAAAGGATACGGGACGCTCCAAGAGGTGAGAAATCACATCGCGAATGGGAAAATTCCACCAGCTTGGCAATTGAGGAGGTTCAACCAGTAAACCACCCTGCAAATCCATCGGGCCGGGAGCGCCCAAGCCGATGCGGGCGACTAACTTTGCAACCCCCAAACGCAACTCATTTGCCCGTACGAGCTCAACGATCCGTTGGACTGCCGAGTCAGGGCCCTCACTCTCGCGGGTCGCGATACGTTCATAAACAAGCGTTTGACCACTGGAATCAACCAGCCCAATCTTAATTCCGGTTCCGCCTATATCGATACCCCAATAAAAAGGTGCCTGGGCTTGATTTATTTCGGTAATAACTGGGGTGTCGGCCATGAGTTGGCTGTGATCAAGTGTTTGGGGTCTGCT
>JAKVBZ010000406.1 GCA_022448645.1 Pirellulaceae bacterium | reverse complement strand
ACTACAGGCAGGCTGTCGATGTACTGAAGCTGAATGCGACGCACGACATTTCGATGGAATAAGTGTCTCGTACGAGCCCCGTCATCCAGATGTCGTGGGGGCTCGTTTGGATCTGCTTACTGCCATCTGGGAAACGCGATGCTCAGGCTTTGTGGATTTTTGGATTGCCTGCTTCGACGACAAATGCCGCACGTGAGAAGGTCTTGCCACCGGGTTTCAGGACTTCATCCACCACCATGTAGTCGGACTGCCACGATTCCGGTGTGATATGGCATAGAATATACCCGCGTTCCGCATTGTGGAATTTCACGCAGGCGTTTGTCGATAGAATCGAGTCAAGGTTGCTGGGTTTTTCAGTGCCATTTCCTCCGCTGCACAAAGAGGTGGCGACGAACTCTGAAGCCACGAGCGGCTGATCTTCGCGACGATCATCAACGCGTAGTTCATTGGCCCAGTTTGAGTGAATGTCTCCCGTGAGGACGACGGGGTTTGATACCTTGCGTTCCGCCATGAATCGCATCAGCTGAATCCTCTCGGCTGCATACCCCGGCCATTGATCCATTGAATATTGACCGACGTCATCGATGACCGCTCGCTTAACCAGGCCCATCATGACCTGCTGAGCTAAGACATTCCATTTGGCCTCCGACGAAATTAGTTTCTGGCAAAGCCAGTTCTTCTGGGTGCGGCCGAGCATGGAGTTGGCTGGGTTCAACGCAGCATCGTTGAGCGGACTGCGGCGGTCGTTGTTGGGTTGGTCGGTGCGGTATTGGCGAGTGTCCAAGACCAGGAGTTCAGCAAGTTGGCCAAACGAAGATCCTCGGTAGAGTTTCATGTCGCTACCGGTCGGTAGGCATGAGCGACGCACTGGCATCATCTCATAGTAGGCCTGGTAGGCATTCGCTCGGCGTTCCAGGAATGCTATTGGATCGACGTTTGATTCTTCAGAAATCTCATTCGCGTAATTGTTGTCAAATTCATGGTCGTCCCAGGTGACAAACCAAGGGCAATTCGCGTGCATGCCTTGCAATAGTTTGTCGCCTCGATACTGAGCATATCTTATGCGGTAGTCATCGAGCGATTGGATTTCATTGCCTTGATGCGTGCGGACATTGCCGCCCCTTCCTGCCTCATACTCATAGATGTAGTCGCCCAGGTGGAAGACAAGGTCAACGTTGTCGCGGAGCATCTGCTCATAACCAGTGAAGAGCCCTTGTTCGTAGTTCTGGCATGAGGTCACTGCAAATCGTAGCTGATCGGCCATCATGTCAGGTGCCGGAAGCGTTCGTGTTCGTCCGATCGGGCTTTCCGCATCACCGACGCGAAATCGGTACCAGTACCAACGGTCCGAGGGTAATCCGGTGGGTTCAACGTGAACCGAATGGCCGAGTTGAGGTGTTGCCGTGGTCACCCCAGATGCCACGATCGTTTTCATGGAGTCGTCACTCGCAAGTTCCCAGCTTACCGCTACATTCTTGTTCGGCATGCCACCGCCAGGCTGGAGTGGTTTTGGTGCCAGACGAGTCCACAAGACGACGCTCTGGTGATCTGGATCGCCTGACGCGACGCCCACCGAAAACGGATCACTTTCAAATGTCGGCGTCG
>JAKVBZ010000405.1 GCA_022448645.1 Pirellulaceae bacterium | reverse complement strand
TACGAGAGGAGCAACAACATGTTTAGATCAAGCACATTCGGATTCTTTGCACTGATAGCCTGCCTCGGCATTGCCATGCCGGAAGAGAGCTTTGCTCGCGGCGGCTTGGGTGGATATCACAGCGAAGGTTATCACATCGGTGGTGTTGGCGTCCCCTATGGTGGCGTATCGCTGGGAACAGCGGCGGCAGGCGGGATGCACGCCGGTTATGGTTATGGCAAAACCTACTACCACCCATCCATCGGATATTATCACCCCAGTACTGAACCGTACCGATACAATCTCGGCGCTGTTGGCGGATATCGCTACAACCAGTCGTATGCGAATCCGTACGCCTACCACAATCCCTACATGTACAAGCCCTACGACAACCCACTTGCGATCCCCTACACCCACGCTTTTTAATCGTGATTGTCAGCTTCGCTCCGGTAGTGAATAACAACGCTTCGACCAGTCGGCTTCACAGTCGGCTGGTTTTTTTCATGCGCAAGCGCCCCAGGATCCTCTTCGTTTTTGATCCCATCGGGTTCAGTGAAGATCAATCCGGGAGAAAGAGCAGGGCGGTCTCTGCAGTGCCCAGCCCTATCGGCAGTGCTCGTCGGTCGCTCACCGCGCACTCAACAAAGCCATTCGCTATACTCGAGGCTTAAGTCGTACCCATCATCTTCGATTGCATGGAACTTCGGCCCTCGGAGGCAAATCTCAGCATGATTCGCAGCATCCCCTTTGTATTGATTCACCTCGTCGCACTCTTCAGCACGACTGTCCCTGCCAACGGTGCGGAGGATCTATTCAACGGTAAAGACCTGACCGGCTGGCACGTCGACGTACCGGATGCGGACAACGATCAGGACATCAAAGAGACGTTCATTGTTCGTGATGGAAATCTCGTCAGCCTGGGAACACCCCGAGGCCATCTGATCACCGACAAAAATTTCGATAATTACCGATTGGAAGTCGAGTATCGTTTCCCTGGTAAACCGGGAAATTGCGGAGTGCTTGTACACGCTTCATCGCCTCGTGCGTTGTACAAGATGTTTCCCCAATCGATTGAAGTGCAAATGAACCATCAGCACGCAGGAGATTTCTGGTGCATCGTTGAAGACATTACCGTACCGGACATGATCAAACGACGCGGGCCCAAGGACACCTGGGGCATCACCGAAGGAAAGGCTCGCCGTATTTTGAATTTGACCGATGGTTCGGAAAAGCCACTTGGCGATTGGAACACGATGGTCATCGAGTGCCTTGGTGACCAGGTCAAGGTCTGGGTCAACGGCGACCTGGTGAATCACGGAACCGATTGCACTGCGAAAAAGGGGCAAATCGCGTTACAGGCCGAGGGCGCTGAAGTCGAATTTCGTAAACTCCAGTTAACTCCGATTTCTAAATTGAGTGATTAGCGGCCGCGTTATTCGAAGAATCATCGCCGCCGTTTCTCAGGGAGGCAGAACCCATCACCGATTGAAGCCACCTGGATTCGCAAGAGTCGGACGCAGGCACCTAAAATAGTGCTCTAATCGTGATCCGTCGTGCGTGCCGAATCTCGAAACATGTGCCGAATCTCGAAAACTAAGGTACGCTAGATGAGACAGATGCCGAAGGTCT
>JAKVBZ010000404.1 GCA_022448645.1 Pirellulaceae bacterium | reverse complement strand
CGGACGAACATGCCGAATTGGGAGCTGACTGGCGATCGACGGATTACGAAATCGGTGACACACTGATCTTTCCGGCGTTAACCGTTCATCAGGCTCTACCCAATATCACCGAGGATCGGCTCCGCGTGTCACTGGACAACAGGTATCAGCGTGTTGGGGACCCAATCGCCGAACACATGTTGACACCGCACCTGAGCAACTTCAGTCCACTCGCGTGGGAAGAGGTGTACCGCGACTGGGCGTCTGACGACGGGAAGTACTATTGGCAGGAGTTTGACAACCCGGTTGTTCCACGCGATGCGTCGTATTCCAATCAGGGATTCGATGAAGCGTTGGACATGGCGCGTGCAGGCGACCAGAAAGCCAGGCATCACTTGCAGCGAATCTCCAGACGAGATCCGGACAGCGAACAGGGGCGCCTGGCATCAGCGGTACTGGCCGATTTGTACTGATCAGCTTCCGACTTCCGTGATTCTTGATATTTACGACGGCTCTGCTATCGACGCCTTGTTTTAAAACTGGGTGGCCGACCGTACAACGTCTTTTGAATCTTTGCTGGGCTAGTTGATGGAAGACCGGCATCGTCAATCACCAAGGATGACCGGAATGACCTAATGCTCCAAGGTCTTGGGAAAGCCGCCGCAAGTTGTCGACGAAGTTTGTACTACCGTCGCCTACCGGCAAGTTTGGTTTACCATCTTCAAGCGATCTTTGGATTGGCGGTTGTCTGAGGAAATTCTCATTCCGTGCTTGGACGAGCCGTCAGGCAGAAGCATTCGTCGAGTCATCAGCTGAAGAGGTGGTACCATCGCACCGTTGAAATTAGTGATTTTTCCTTAAGTGCTGACTGGGCATCAACATTATTATCAGTGATTGCCGTGTTCGTCGCTGACATTCGCTCCGGTCTTGCGATGCCGATAATTTAACACGTTTGACCGAAGGAAACTTACTCGGCCACTTTGTCCAAATCCTTTGAATTTGGGTGAATGATGCGGCAAGTAAGTGAAGCTGGTAAGATCAGCGCCTGCATCAGACAATCACGGTGAGATTCGCGAGGGCGTCAGGTAGCGAATGCGAGTGAGGGTTGTTGCTATCGTTAATTGCGACCCGATAACAAAGTTGCTACCGTCGCGAAGACGATGGGCTCAACTTTCAATTCATAAAAGAGTTCTTCAATGTCAGGCAGGATCTCTGCGGGAGTACGAGTACGTCGTGTCGTTTAATAGCCACATTCGGGTTAAGTTAATCAATATGGAAGCGTTCGGCGACCCGAATGAAGTGCGCTGAACTACCAAACGCCTTCGATGTTTGTGTCGCATTGTACTGCGGGAGATAGTCGACTACCTGTTTTATTCAAGCTGTTTCTTGATAACACGGGTATAGAAAATCGAGGCATGATGCATTAACTGTACTGCGGATGCCAATGTTTTGACCTTTGGGCCTCACTACGAGCATGGCAAAGTATGCATGTGTCTTCTGAAAACATCGTCTTGTCGGGTGCGGGGTTGTCAGCGCTGTTTATTGCAAAGTTTGTCAAAACCCACTTCCCCGAAAAGACCGTTACGATAGTCGACGCATCTTCAGAAGTCGGTGGGCAGTTCGGTAGCATCGACTTTGGCCCGCA
>JAKVBZ010000403.1 GCA_022448645.1 Pirellulaceae bacterium | reverse complement strand
TCGCGTCGATTACGTGAACATTGATCGCTGCCAAGCGTTCATCTGCGCAAGTATTCACATGAGGTGTTCAGATTACCAAACAAATGCTGGACGCCAACTCCCCCCCCAAAGTTGGTGTGTGTGATTCCTGGGGAACTTATTTGCGATTGCGATTCACGTGGATTATCCTAATGCCCGGTAACGTGAACAAACGGAAGAGGCGTTCCACGATAAACCACCTTCAGATTGATCTTGAAAGGAACGTTAATGATGAAGCTCGTAGATTTGCTTAAGACAATTTCTCTTGTAGCGGCCCTCTTGGCTGTTGTGAATACTCCTGCCTCGGCTGACCTCTATGGACATTGGCCTCTTGATGATGGCGAAGGAGATGTGGCTCGAAACCTCGGCCCCGGAGACGATGGGGATATCTTTGATGGCGATTTTCTCGGCCTTGGTGATGATGGGAGTGTGTGGGTCGAAGATGATGACCGCGGCATGGTTGCAGGCTTTGCTGGAGCCTTTGTCGAAGCCGGTGAATTGCCAATGATGGATCTGGAAAACAATTTTTCTTGGGCCTTCTGGGCGAAACAACCGGAAGAACAAGCCAGTCCCTCGAACGACATTATTATCGGCAGTCGATGGGGTTTTGGTGGTGGTGACACGTCACCTCGGGAATTCATCAAATTCACGCCGAATCGTTTTGAATACCACATGAACGCTGGATTTGACAACGATATGCAGTATGACCTGTGCGATTGCCCCGAAAGACACATTCCGAGTGATGACGAATGGTACCACCATGCGGTCGTCAAGAACGGTAGTGAACTGGCATATTACCGCGATGGTGAGCTATGGAATGAGCATGAGCTCGTCGACCCGATGTTCAGTGACGAACCTTTGCCCTTTAACCTTGCTGGACAAAACGGCGCGGAAACCTGGACGGGTTATCTGAGTGACGTTCGACTCTATGATCATGCTCTCACGGAAGCTGAAGTTGCAGACATCGTCAGCGGTGGCGGTGGCGGTGGACTTCCTGGCGACTTCAATAATGATGGTGTCTTGGACGCAGCCGACATTGATCTACTGACCGTGGAAGCGAACGCTGGAACGAACAACGCGAGTTTTGATCTCAATAACGACGCTTTGGTCAACGGAGCGGATCGAGAAGTCTGGGTCAATGATTTGCGTCGCACTTGGTTCGGCGATTCCAACCTGGATGGCATTTTCAACAGTAGCGATTTCGTCAGCGTCTTCACCGCTGGTGAATACGAAGATGCCGCAGCCGGAAACTCGACTTGGGGTACCGGTGATTGGAATGGCGACCTCGAATTCAACAGTAGTGACTTTGTCACGGCCTTTGTAAGTGGTGGTTTTGAACAAGGCGAACGACCCGCAGCAGCTCAGGCAGTTCCAGAACCCGGTTCGGTAATGCTCGTTCTGATGGGCGTAATCGCTCTGTTCGCGGCTCGCCGCCGTTAAACTCAAACGCCCGTTGATGAGACGGGTCTTACCAATCTTTTGCATGGCGCCGGAATTGAACGGCGCCATGCGTCTTAATGCGGCAAGATTTGTTGCTAACGAATCTGCAGTCCCCGCGGTAGTGACTCTCCAAAGGCACGTTGTTGCTCAGCCGAATCGAGAGCACCGCCGGTGGTTACCAGCT
>JAKVBZ010000402.1 GCA_022448645.1 Pirellulaceae bacterium | reverse complement strand
CAACAATCCTGCCACCGGTCCAGTGAAGCAGATCCTGGCTTTCCGTGCGCCAAATACACCGGTAGCGATGACCGTCCTGGGAATCTCGGCCCCACTGTTGCTCGATCAGGAAGAACGGCGGGTTTTTCGTCACATTGCCACCGCGGACATTTCGTAAATCGCCGATTTTTTTCTCGGTCTTCCAATGCAGTCCGTCTGGCGATGACGCCACGAATTCGGTGAGGCCCGGTACATTGTCAATGTAGAGTGCCAGATACCGTCGCGCCCGGTCTGTCGTATCCGGGTTCAATACGACGTAGCGGGTACGAGCGACCTGGCCTTCGCCGCGCAGGACGATGTTGTTACGGGTTGTGCCATCCGGGCCCTTGTGTAACCCGAGCAAGGGTTTGATCCAATGAATGGCATCGTGGGAAGTGGCGTAGCAGGTGTAAATGGTTTCCGAGTTGTAGACGGCCCAATAGTACATACGAAAGAGCTTGAGATGAGGGTCCCAGAACACGGTGGGCATTTCGAGGACGGAACCCTCCCAGGCGTGTTCGGCTACGATGAGGGGATTTTGTGGATGCGGTTTCGGTTGCTGAACCACGCGCGTCAACCGTTCGCGGGATTCAATCACATGGTCGTCGACCAGTAGTTGCACCCGCTGGTCTGCGACCAAGGGATGTGACAGAAGTGCGCTGATACAGCCTACAGTCGTGAGGAAACAGGATTGAGAAGGCACCATGGGCGGGCTCGAGGTGAAGAGGACGCGGGGCGGGCAGCAAAACGCTGCAATTGCTCCTGCCAGCATAGCAGGTATAGAGGCAACCTTTTGGTGTGATTGCGAACCGGTGACGCAGGACGCTACGGCTGATGCCACCTCGGCGATACGCCAACTGCACGATACAATCACGGCCAAGAGATTTAGAGGGGCCTTTTCCATTTGGAGTTAAGGAAGCAAACGATGAGTGAACGGATTGTGATGCGAACTGGTGAGGCTCTGGTGGCGGGTGGACCGCCGTTTACCGCGGCGGAACCAGAAGTGGTGATTGGGGAATTAGATGGTCCCGTCGGCGTGGCGATTGCGACCTTGACCGGTGATCAATCAGCGGGGCATTCCAAAGTGTTTGCTATCCTGAATACGGATGTCCAGGTACGTCCGGTCACATTGATGGTCAGTAAAGTGACCGTCAAAAGTACCGCTTACACCAACATCTTGATGGGAACCGTCCAGGCAGCGATTGCCAACGGCGTGCTGGATGCGGTGCGTGCGGGTGATATTCCCAAAGAAAAGGCGAATGATCTGGGGATCGTCTGCTCTGTGTGGCTCAATCCAGGTGCTGCGACGGACGAAAATCTGGATCATAAAGCGCTCTTTGAAATCCATCGTAAAGCGACGGCACTCTCGATCCACAAAGCGATGCACAACGAGCCTGACATTGACTGGTTGCTTGAACACCAGGAAGAGATTGTGCACAAGTACTACCAAAAAGGTCTCGAGGGGACACTCTAACGGGAGCGGGTAGGTCAGGGACGACTGAATCGATCGAGTTGGAATCGCTGTACTGGATATGGAGTCGACCCGGTGATGGCCAGTTGTGCCAGCATGAGTCCGATCAGTGTCGAGAATTTGAATCCGTGTCCCGAAAATCCCGCGCCAACAATAATGT
>JAKVBZ010000401.1 GCA_022448645.1 Pirellulaceae bacterium | reverse complement strand
ATTGATTCGGACGTGATTGATTGCCAGGCGTTTTCCAGTACCTCTTGTACAGAACGTCCGTTTGGCTGCAGCTGCCATCCGCAGAAATCGGTACCGTCGTAGGTAAGCGTTACTTTGAGCGAACGCGACGAGGCCATGTCATTTTCCGGACTGGCCTGCGATCAAAAGTTCGGCGATTTGGACGGCATTGGTGGCCGCGCCTTTCCTTAGATTATCGCTCACACACCAGAATGTCAGTCCGTTCGGAGATGACAAATCACGACGGAGTCGTCCGATGAATACGCCATCCTTGCCGCTGCATGTGAGTGGCATTGGATAGTGCGACTCATCAAGTTTGTCGATCAATTCAATACCATCTGCTTGCTCAAATAGCTTGCGGGCTTCTTCGACGGATACGGGACGTTCTGTTTCGACCAACATACTTTCGCTGTGGCAGTTTTCTACCGGAACACGAACGCACGTAGGACAAACGGTGATGCGATCGTCACCGAAAATCTTCTGAGTTTCCCAAACCATTTTCATTTCTTCGGAAGTGTATCCTTCGAGCTTTTCCGAGCCGATTTGTGGAATCACATTGAAGGCGATCGGGTGTTGAAAGGCTTGGTAATCAAAAGATTCGTTACCGAGACGTGCCTTGGTGCCGCCGACGAGATCACTTTCACCGACGACGCCAGCCCCGCTGGTTGCTTGATAAGTGCTCACCACGACGCGTGTGATACGGGCCGCATCATGAAGTGGCTTCATGGCCACAACCATCTGCGTGGTGGAGCAGTTGGGGCTCGAGATGATTCCTTGGTGGTCCGCCAGAGCCTCTGGATTGACTTCAGGAACAACCAGCGGTACCTGCGGGTCCATGCGCCAGGCACCAGATTCGTCAACCACAATCGTGCCCCGTTTGACGGCCTCCGGTATGAATTCTTTGGCAATGTCGTCGGGAGTACTAGCAATGCAAAGGTCGAGATCCTGGAAGGCATCGGGCGTGAGTTCTTCGACGGTGATTTCGGAGTCACGGAATGGCAACGTCGAGCCCGCTGACCGGGCCGACGCCAGAAATCGGATCTGTTCCACTGGGAGATTTCTTTCTGCCAGCAGTTGCCGGATGATCCGGCCTACCGCGCCGGTAGCGCCAACGACTCCTAATGAACGAATCACGACTGAGACTCCGAAATACAATTCAATGTGGCTAAGCACGACAGTATAAGGTGCTTTGCGGTCGTTCTAAAGAGGGATCGGTTTAGGCAGGGGTTCGCCTATACCGTCGGCGCAGTTGATTTGCTGGTCGCTTTGAGCGACGCAAATCCTGATTAACGCGCGGTGTGTCTTGATGGGGCTCCCCTGCCCTGCCCTGCCCTGTAACAATTCGAAAACATTGAGACATGAACGCTCGCGTGATTTCCGGCGCAATGAAAGCCATATTTCCGATAAGCATGACCAGCCCAAACGTTATCATGCCCATACAGACCGCAATGCCAAGGTGCAGAGGAATTGCGAGGACAAGCATGATGGGGCGTGTCAAACGTGGCCAAATTAAGACGACATAGCTTATCTCCCACGCGAGAATAAATTGCGTGATGAAATTGACTGACCGAGGGTAGGCTGACATCCAAGTCATGTCGAACGTTTGGTATTCGAAGTTTGCAAATGCACCCCACAAGG
>JAKVBZ010000400.1 GCA_022448645.1 Pirellulaceae bacterium | reverse complement strand
AAACCATGAATCTTATCCCAATCAACTCTTCATGAACGATGGTCGGGGACACTTCGTCGATCGAGCTGTTGATGCGGGTGTCGCCAGCCAAGGAAATACCAAAGGTGCTGCCGCAGCTGATTATGACAACGATGGAGATCTCGATCTCTTCATTGCCAATATGGCATGGGAGGATGATCAGCCCAATCAGTTGTTCGAAAATGTGGGTGATGCGGTCTTCGTCGACGTCACGGAAAAATACAAAGTGGATTTTCCTGCGGCAAAGAATTTTGCGACTTGGTTCTTCGATTACGATAATGATGGCTGGCAAGATCTCTTCATTGGGTCCTGGGATGGTAGTTGGAGACCCTCTGGAAATACCAAAGTCTTGCGAAATTTACAGGGACGCGAGTTTCAGGATGTAAGTGCCAAACTTGGACTGGATCAGCCTTACTCAGTGATGGGGGCGAGTTTCGGGGATCTCGATAACGATGGATTTCTTGATATCTACCTTGGTACGGGAGCACCCGACTTTGCTGCAATTGTTCCCAATCGGATGTTTCGAAATAACGGCGGAAACCTCTTTGAAGATGTGACGGCGAATGGCGGTTTTGGTCACTTGCAAAAAGGTCACGGGATCTGTTTTGCTGATCTCGATAACGATGGTGATCAGGATGTATTTGCCCAGATGGGTGGCGCTTTTGTCGCGGATCAATTTGCAAATGCATTATTCCAGAATCCGGGGCATGGAAATCGGTTCATCGTCCTCAAGCTCAAGGGGACACAGTCAACTCGTTCTGCTGTTGGTGCTCGCATAAAAATTGAAGTCGAAACCGATTCTGGCTTGCGGGAAATCCATAGGACGGTGGGTGGCATGAGTAGCTTTGGATACGTGCCACTACGGCAGGAAATTGGATTGGGCGTGGCCAAGAAAATTGAACAAATCACAATCGATTGGCCTGCCTCTGGAATTCGACAGTTACTGGTCAATATCCCGGTCGATCAATATCTTGAGGTGGTAGAACCCTCAGATGCGTCAGATCTAGAACGATCCGAATGAGAAGGTCCCGAAGCAAGTGGTGAGTGATCGTCAATTGATGCTCAGGGAACTTAGTTTTGACGTACATCTTCTAATGGCAGCGCGTATGCGTATTCCAAATCTACATCCATGCGTTTCGAGTGACTCAGGATTCAGGGTTGCCAATTGCCAAAAGTTGAGTCGTCGGAATATTAAAAGACGTAATGCCAGGCTCTGATTGAAGAAACCATCCTCGTGATTACTACCTTTTGAATTCTTCAAGTATGTCCAACTCGTTCCGTTATCCAAGACAAATCTTGTTCATTCTCTGCATCGCATTCATTGGATGTCAGAATGCTCAGCAGCCGGTAGAAGATGTTCCATCTCAGCGTACTCAACGAGTCGCTCGACACGGCTTGGTCGACAAGATTGTCTCATCCCCAGAATATGCTCAAGTCGAACGATCTGAAGAACTGCTTCTCAGTTTAAACCCGTACTTGAAAACACTGAGTCGGGAAGCTGCAAATCTAAACTTGCCGGGCCTGGGAAGCGATGTGTTTGCGCCTCGTGTCGAGCTGACGAAGGTTGCCTCAAATCGCTCTTCGGAATCGCTTTCGATACCGGCAGTCAACCTCACCCGGTTCCAGTATCAGACTGCTTCTGA
>JAKVBZ010000040.1 GCA_022448645.1 Pirellulaceae bacterium | reverse complement strand
AGGCAAAAACCTAAGAAATGACAACGGTGCTAGCCTGGAATCTCGCGTGGCAACGTTGTCTTGCCTCAAACCCACGGCTCACGATGATCGTTAATACCGTGGGCGAGTTGGGCTTGGCGTTCCCCTTCGATCCAGGATTTTGTCGTCGCCGCGTGGTCCAGACCTTTTCGGTCTTGCAGCACGACGCACGAAGCGTAAGATGAACGTGTGCTCTGACATAGGAAATCGTCTCAGATATCTGCGACGGCAGCACACAGGAATCACCAGCACACAGGGATGTTGACAAAAAGGAGTTCGTCGAATGCTGGAATTAGCACATGGTTGGCATTGGGATGTAGATCTGGGACCCGACTGCCTGTTCGTGCGAATCAAGCCCTCGTCACACGCAGATCATAGCTGCCTAGCCGAATCTCTATGGCTTTTGTTGCGGCAACACTTTGCCAACCGACTAGTCCTCGAGTTAGACGATTTGCCGATGCTGACCAGTGAGCTAGTCGGACAATTGATGCTACTACAGAAACAAGTTCACACGGACGGTGGCTTGCTAAGATTATGTGGGCTTTCCGAAGAGCACCATACGACCCTTCGCTGTTGCCAACTCACAGAACACCTTCCCAGTTATCACAACCGCGAGGCTGCCGTAATGGGACACCAGCCGGCATTAATCGGCTAAGAGAAATCGGCTAAGAGGGTACTTCGTCAGAAGGCTACTTTTCTCAGGCCGGGCCGGAGATTCATGGGTTGCAGTTGGTCTTTAGAACGTGGCTGACATCTATCAGCTACCGGTTATGTCCAATCGACTTCTAACTCGTTGTCGATCACTTCAACACCATCGACTTTGCGAATCGCTTCCTGCGCCATCTGCTTTTGAAAAAACGAGTTGACGACTCCTCGAAGTGTGACACGGCCACGTTCGACTTCGAGTTTCAGCTTTTGTTGAGTTAAATACGGGTTGGTGGTGATTACACTCTCCACATGGTCCTGCATCGTGGCGAAATTGGACATAGAAGAAACTTCCATTCGTAATAGTTCTAGGTGAGGCGACTCGTGTTCCGTCCCAACATGAAGAATCAAACGTCCCCGTGCGAAGGAATCGCGATTCCATTCCGTCAATCATTTCCGCTAGAGAAGATTGCCCCACGTTTTCGGAGTAGGTCGGCAAATTACCGATTCGTTACCTGAAATATGCAGATCTTGCGTGGAGACTAGTAGTCGTAACGATTATCCCAACCGAAATCGCAAATAGACGCCGAAAATCGGCGGAGGGTAAGGGTACCGGCAGCCAGCCTTTCCCTTCAAACCTGGGCTATGGAAACTTCCATCCTGGTCCACAAGCGTTTACCGAAGAATGGAAGGTGGTGGACCGAGATTGATTGTGGAAGCAGTCGTGATTCAGTCAGCGCCTATTCACGTTGTGCAATTCAGATATCCGGACTTGGTTGCTGATAGGCAACCAGAAACACAGCTCTCTGTGCAAACCTTTCCCCCAGCGGTCAGACACTCCAACCAATGGATGATTGGTTAACCAGCATTGACCTCTCTCTGTGACTGATCAACCGATCCTGCAGTCCTATGTCTCCTTTTCGTTGTGAACTCCCCCAGACCCCAAAAGGGCTTAGGAAATCACCTCTGTGAAAGCAACTCCACAGACGACCAATTTCAAACACCTACTAAAACGGCTCTGTCAGTAATGGATTAATTGCTGTTTTACGTGTTCGCCCGATAGGCACCCATACCGTTTTGTTCCTTCACACATGCAGCTTCTTCGCCCACCATTTTGAACCTATATTTAACGTCAAGCACGGGTTACGTCATTGCCAAGGTCCTGTCGATCCTGCGTTCACACGATGGCAATCCTAAGTGTGACATCACGTCACAACCGATATTTCTGTTACATTAGGCTTACGGCCCCACTGGTCACCAAAACCGCACAACTTTAGAAACAAAAACTGCCTTCCAACCGTCGGACTGATACGTGACTATTGTTTTCCTGGCAACTTTGGCTCTTGCCGCAAATGACTCTCCGATCGATTTCGATCGCGATGTGCGTCCGATCCTGTCCGACCATTGCTTTCAATGTCATGGTCCCGATGAGAATCAACGTCAGGCTGGCTTGAGACTAGATCAGGCGGAAGCCGCACTGGCTGTATTGGAATCTGGAAATACTGCTGTCGTACCGAATGCCCCCGAGAAGAGCGAGTTGGTGCGACGAGTCACCAGTCTAACTGACGACGAGCGTATGCCTCCCAGAGAAAGTGGAAAGTCACTGTCGAAGCATGAACAGGGGTTGCTATTGTCATGGATTCGTCAAGGAGCTGTATTCAGCGAACATTGGTCGTATCGAACGCCAGCTCGCAAACAAGTGCCAAACGACCCAAGACATCCACTTTCTTCTACACCGATCGACGCTTTCGTCGGCAAGCGGCGGCATCAGCAGAGACTTCATCCGTCAGTTTCGGCCGATCGTCATGCATTCATTCGCAGACTATCCATCGACCTAACGGGACTTCCCCCCTCGTGGGACGAAGTTGAACATTTTGTTAACGACACGTCTCCGCTCGCCGTTCAACGACTCATCGACCGTATGATCTGTCGGCCCACTGTCGGTGAACATTGGGCCCGTTTATGGCTAGACCTCGCACGGTACGCAGACTCTGCCGGGTACGCCGACGATCCACCACGTACGATCTGGGCTTATCGCGACTGGGTAATTCGTGCCCTTAATGCAAACATGCCCTTTGACCAGTTTACCGTCGAGCAATTGGCTGGTGACCTGTTGTCCCACCCCCGTGAAAGCCAGTTAGTTGCCACAGCCTTCCATCGCAACACGTTAACCAACAACGAAGGTGGCACGAACGACGAAGAATTCCGCAACGTGGCTATTGTAGACCGAGTCAACACCACGATGGCCGTGTGGATGGGAACGACCATGGCGTGTGCTCAGTGCCACCATCACAAATATGACCCCATTTCGCAGGAGGACTACTTCCGACTGTTTGCCATCTTTAACAACAGCGCTGACTCCGACAAAAGAGACGAACAACCGACGCTCGAAATCTGGAATCCAGACAAAAAAAAGCGTCAAGCAGATTTACAACAAACCGTCAGACGACTCGACACGTCGATTGCTGCACTAAAGCCAAAAGTTCTGGAACAACAAGGCACCTGGGAATCTCGATTTCGACCGGAACCGATTTGGACGGTAAAATCACCAGCGCGCATGCATTCGGCTCAGGAAGCGGTAATGACCCTGCTGGACGATGGTTCTGTGCTGATTTCTCGCCCTGCTGGCACAGACATCTACACGTTGGAGTTCCTAGCGACAAGCGACACAACACTTACCGCAATCCAGCTCGAGTCACTCACCGACCTGTCACTACCCAATCAAGGTCCTGGCTATGCCGACGGTAATTTCGTCGTATCTCAGATTCGAGCACACGTCGTGCCTCCCGCAGAAGCTGCGGTTAGAGAATCCACAAAGGTCCTGTTCCGTTCTGCGTTCGCCGATCACAGTGCCCCCGGCTTTGGCCCCGAACACGTCATTCCATCAACGGATGACTCGCCTGTAAGCACCCAGACAGGCTGGTCCATCGGTGAGGAACGCAGCAAGCCTCACCATTTGACACTTATCCCGGTATCACCTATCCGACTGGCTGCAAAATCGACGTTGGTCATCGAGATTCACCAGCAGTATGAAGAACCTCACTACACACTCGGACGTGTCCGTTTACGTGGGACGGAACACGCTCACGTAGAAGAGTTCGCTGCAATACCTGCTTCACTTCGGCCGGTACTGCAATGGAGCGCCGAAGGACGGTCTGAGCAGCAGCAGGAGGAACTCGCGGAGCATTATTTGAGCGTAGCGCCGGATACTAAAGCAATGGTGACCCAGCGGAATACCCTGCATGAGCAAATCGCTGCTTTGCAGCCGGAAACGACGGTGCCCATCATGCGAGAATTATCCCAAGATCAGCGCCGAACAACACACATCCAACATCGTGGAAACTTCCTCATACTTGGCGACAAAGTGACCGCAGGATTGCCAGCCGTGTTCCAGGATCACGAATCGTCTGAAAACGAGATCAGCCGCCTGAATTTGGCTCGCTGGCTGGTGTCCGACCAAAACCCTCTTACCGCACGCGTCATCGTCAATCGGTACTGGGAGACACTCTTTGGAGTCGGCTTGGTTTCAACCAGCGAAGACTTTGGAGCTCAGGGAGCATTACCATCCCACCCAGACCTTTTGGATTGGTTGGCAACGGAACTGATTCGTGCCGAATGGGACACTCGACGACTACTGCGACAGATAGTTAGCTCGTCGACATATGGCCAATCGTCGGAGGTGACACCAGCAGCTTATGAGCAAGATCCAGACAATCGCTGGCTGGCTCGTGGGCCTCGCTTTCGCATCTCCGCTGAAACGGTACGGGACCAGGCCCTTTTCGTCAGCGGTTTATTGGACCAGACACTTTATGGCCCCCCAGTACGTCCGCCTCAACCACAATCGAATTTACGGGCAGCCTTTGGGCCCACCATCGATTGGGCAACAAGTGACGGATCGGATCGGTACCGGCGAGCAATGTATACCGTCTGGCGCCGTTCCAATCCATATCCGTCCATGGCAACCTTTGACGCCCCAGATCGTCAAGTCTGTACTGTGAGGCGATCGCGAACCAATACACCCCTCCAGGCATTGGTTACCATGAATGACCCTGTGTATGTTGAAGCGGCCCAGAGTTTAGCGCGGCGGATCTATACAGAAGCAGACACGGACGCAGGAAGAATCCGACAAGGAGTACGGCATTGCCTGTCACGCGATCCTTCCGAAAATGAGATCGATTCGTTACTAATGTTATATCAGCAAGCCTACGAACGACTGGCTGAAACTCCCGATTCGGCACTCCAGTTGGCGACAGTTCCCTTAGGTGATTTAGACGAGGGTGAAGATGCTATTGTCATGGCTGCCTGGACAGTCGTCGGTAACGTCTTGCTCAATTTGGACGAAGTCTTCTTAAAACGATGAACATGAATCACACTCATCACCAGATCCAAACAGCCACACGACGCTATTTTTTGCAAACTAGCGGTGTGGGACTGGGCGCGTTGGCCTTTGCTTCGCTCGCAGAAGAAGATGCTCAAGCCGCTCCGTCGACCATGGTCAATCCGTTGAAAACACGTGCATCTCATTACTTCGGACGATCTCAACGAGTGATCTATATCCACTTGACCGGTTCGCCACCACACCTGGACTTGTACGACTACAAGCCTGAACTGGTAAAAAGGAACGGAGAAACCTGTCCGGCAGAATTCTTTGAAGGGAAGCGGTTTGCCTTCACGTCAAACACTCCCACGTTGCTGGGGACGCCTCGTCAATTTCGACAGCACGGCAATTCTGGCGTCTGGTTATCGGATGCGTTACCCCATTTGCACAGTGTCGCCGACGAACTCTGCATGATTCGGTCGATGACAACCGATGAGTTTAATCACGCACCAGCTGAACTTCTCCTCTATACAGGCTCTCCGCGGGCAGGACGTCCGTCACTCGGTTCGTGGGTGACTTACGGACTCGGCTCAGAAAACCAAGATTTACCTGGTTTCGTCGTTTTGATCTCTAGCGGAGTGAAGCCCAACGGAGGTGATAACTCCTACGGTAGCGGTTTTTTGCCTTCTGTGTACGCTGGTGTTCAGTGCCGTTCGCAAGGAGATCCCGTACTGTATGTGTCAGATCCCGATGGCATGGATCGCACGGTTCGACGCCTAAGTCTGGATGCCTTGGGTCAATTAAATCAGCTGCAAGCCAAGAAGCTAGGTCACCCCGAAACACTTTCCCGGATCGCTCAGTATGAGCTGGCTTTTCGGATGCAGGTGGCCGTACCCGAGGTCATGGACATTTCTCAAGAAACAGCAGCTACGCTCGCCGCTTACGGCGCCGAACCCGGTGCCTCCAGTTTGGCAAACAACTGCCTGTTGGCTCGACGCATGGTGGAATCCGGAGTGCGCTATGTACAGCTGTATGACTGGGGATGGGATTTTCATGGCACTCGCCCCTTCGAAGACATTCGCGACGGTCTGACCAAAAAATGTGCTACGATGGACCGTCCCGTGGCAGCACTCATCCGCGACCTCAAGCAACGAGGTCTGCTGGACGACACCTTGGTCATTTGTGGAGGTGAATTTGGGCGCACGCCATTTCGGGAAGGACGCACAGCCAAATCGACAATTCTTGGACGTGACCATTTTCCGAATTGCTATTCGATGTGGTTGGCCGGAGGTGGCAGCAAGCCTGGATACACCCACGGTGAGTCCGATGAACTAGGATTTTCTGTCGCTCGGGATCCGGTACACATTCACGACTTACAGGCCACCATCTTGCACCTGCTTGGCATAAATCATGAACGCCTGCTCCATCGTTTCCAAGGCCGTGATTATCGCTTGACCGACGTGCATGGCCATGTTGTCAAAGAGCTGTGCGCGTAGAGTGGACGCATGGCTGACTTCACTTAACTTGGCACCCCATCTAAAGTGTTTGTAGCAGGACAGCTTGTCATGGAACCTCAGCCCTCATGCCAGACGGCTTGCACCGTGTTGCTACAAAGTAAGTGACAAATAGACATATGGCATGTGGCTCATCGACGACAACCGGCGACCGTAACATAACGTGCCAGAACTTTGGATGCTCTGGAAGAAGACACAGATAATATGGAGATCTCAATGAACCCAACAGTCATTAACACCGCCCCCTTGGTTCCTGAATGCGCTGCCTGGCTCGCAGAACGGGCTACTTTGATCCACTGCGACCATCGTGATCGGGATGATGTATTGGATAAACTGGAAAGTGCCCAAGGCTTGATTATCGGCAGTTATTTACAGGTCAACCATGAACTGTTAGACCGAGCCAGCGAATTGAAAGTTGTCGGTCGATCGGGGGTCGGTTTGGAAACCATCGACGTCCCGGAATGCCATCGCCGTGGTATCCAAGTAGTTTATACGCCGGAAGCAAATACACAGGCGGTCGTCGAATATGTTGTTGGTTTAATGCTCGATTCGCTTCGTCCCAGAACTTTGATTGACGGCACCGAAGGAACGGAGCGGTATCTGGAATTACGACGAACGCAGATAGGCCAACAACTGGATCAACTGACGTTAGGTATCCTGGGATTAGGTCGGATTGGGAAACGCCTGGGAGCTGTCGCACATTCGATTGGCATGCGACTTGTCGTCAACGATTTGTTATCCGGAGAGGAATTACAACAGGCAGTCAATTACCCGTTCGAATACGTGGATTTGCCCACCCTGTTTGAACGAAGCGACATTTTAAGCATTCATGTCGATGGCAGGTCGGAAAACCGAAACCTCGTTGGTACATCACTGTTATCTCGGCTTCGTCCAGGAAGTCTGCTGATCAATGCGGCACGAGGAAAAATCGTCGAAACACCAGCGCTAGCTGATTGGGCTCGAACTTCGGCCGACCATGGCTGCCGAGCGGTGCTTGACGTACTGGACCCCGAACCACCCGCCGCAGATTGCCCACTGTTTGGTTTAGACAACGTTAAAATCCTGCCACATCTCGCTTCCCGCACGCATACAGGCTTGGCAAACATGAGTTGGGTCGTGCGTGACATCTGGTCCGTCATCCAAGGTGAGTCCCCGAAGTATCCCTGCTTGCCCGGAAACGTTTCATAAAGCAGTCCAGAAGCCAAGCCTGAAAATCTCATCTTAAGGAAAACGTGCAGCAAGGCACGTTTCAACTATAAAAAAAGCCCTCCCCAACAAACGGGAAGGGCTTCTATTTTTTACCACCATCTAATTGGTGAAAATATTACGGACTGTCTTCCGGAATGATCTCACCACCAGAAATCGTTGCCAGGGCGTAGTAGATGGTTTCCAGCTGGACGGAATCCGTAATGTAGCGCACGCTTCCGTCACAAAGACCGAAGTTTGCACCACCTGGGTGACGACTCATAAAACCATACGACTGTCCACGCTTGTTTTGCTCACCCAATTGGAGCCAACTACCAGTTCCGCTCTTGGGGAAGGATCTATAATGGTTCAATGGAACAGCTGCCGTACCTATAGCACCGTCCCAGTTCGCCCAAAAATTGTAACGACACATTTCCGGAATTGTTTCACCCACAGAGAACGTGTTACTTGTTCCGTCACGAATATCCCGGATCGCCGTAGGAAACAATGTACCTCGCGGTATCGTACCAGCACCAGGAATCGAGCAATCGCCTGAACTTCCACTGCTGTCCACGCCAGCACATCCGTTTCGGCCAGAAAAGCCGGTCGGAAACTCAAAGCCTCGGTTGTCACCCGCATTGCGTCCACGAATGGTCGACAAATTATAGCCACCCTGTCCGTAATTGTACCCCGAACAGAACTTGTAACTCATGACCCCCAGTTCGTTGTTGGGAATCGCGCCACTGGTAGCAAAATTTGTAGAACCATTGAGACCCAAACGGTCACTCGACAAGCCATCACCGGTATCGTCCGACGGGCAAAGCAATTCTTCGATCACAGTGTTGACCACCATCGGATTATTCGGATTCGGCGGTGTCACCGAAGTATTGGCGAAGGTCATCGCCTGACCTTGATCATAGAAGTCATACAACGGTTGTTGTTCCATGAAAGGTAAAATCTGCATGAACAGACTGTGTCCGACCGTAGTGTCCGAAAAATTACCGTCCCCCCAGTTGATGGGGAAGGTTCGGTACGCCGAGTGATAATTCTGCAAGGCGAGACCGATCTGTTTGACATGGTTGCCGCATTGAATACGCCGAGCCGCTTCACGAGCCGCTTGTACGGCCGGAAGCAAAAGAGCGATCAAGATTGCGATGATCGCAATCACGACCAACAACTCAACGAGTGTAAAACCTCGAGAACGTTGCTTGTGCATTACTTAAAATCCTCTTTGTGTGAATAAGAAAATCTCACCTGTTTCAACGGCCACTCAGCCGTGTGACGTTTTTTAAGGGTTCTACGATGAATGAAAAATGAAATAATAACTAGTTGATCGATCGTCGAACTCAGTTGCCTCTCTCCCGTACCGCACTTGGTTGCTGATACTTTTACACCTTAAAAAAACAAGGTGCCTTCACCGTCGAAACACGGTGGCGCAAAAGACTCTTAAACAACCATACAAGCCCCTCCTCTGTTAAAGTTACGTTAATCTAACGACGTCAACGAAAACCACCATTGTTGACGAACGTACAAACTAACGAGCAAAGTGTGAAGTCAATTCTACCGCAACAGGCAGAGCAAAATCCGACTGCAACGTCTGAACCAATTCTTACACCTGCCACATAACTGGCCGAAACGACCGAACTCTTAATCTAGTGGTGGTTTAGGGAATTGTCAAGCGACTAAGACGATCGTACGAGGTGTAGGGACTGGGGGCTAAACTACGATCTTACACCTTAAGTACTGAACAGGCCGAAGGTTGCGAAGAAAACAGGCCCAGTACGGCTGGCTTTGGTTGCATCTGCAATGGCTCAAGCATTAACCCGCTTTGCGTGGCTGCTGCTCCTCCAATGCATTACTATTCACATCGTCTTGTTCGACGGTGTGCAACTTCAAATGGGTAGGTGCACCGGCACTGCGCTGCTTGATAAGACCTCGACGGCTGGAAATGAGAAACTCCTGAAACTTGGAAGCCGGGCCGTGAACAAATTCGGAACTCAATCGTTCACAGATTTCCTCCCAGGGTAATCCTCGACGATAAATCGTGCGATAGGCCTGCTTTAACTGAGAGACTTGCTCACGGTTGAAACCATGACGACGCAAACCCACCAAATTGAGGCCGACGGCAAGACTCGATTCTCCATCGACGGTAACGTAGGGTGGAACGTCGTGACGGATGCGTGCCATTCCTCCCACCATGGCGAAACAACCGATGCGACAAAACTGGTGAATGGCCACTGCACCTGATAAATACGCTCGGTCTTGAACTTCCACGTGCCCCGCTAGCAAGACATTGTTCACGATAATAGTGTGGTTGCCAATCTGGCAATCGTGGCCTATATGAGCGCCCACCATGATCATGTTATGTCCACCGATCATCGTGGCCTCAGATCGCTCGAGAGCACAATGGATGGTGACTTGTTCACGGATGACGTTCCCCTCTCCCACAACAAGTCTTCCCGATTCCTCGGGCGCCTTCACATGCTGTGCCATGCCACCTAAAACCGAATACTCCCCGATCCGGTTGGCCGGCCCCAAGACAGTGCCACTCTTTACGACAACGTGCCCGGCTAACTGACAATCGTCTCCAATACCCACATGGGGTTCCAAAATACAATATGGGCCGACAGAAACGTTCTGTCCAATCTCGGCTGCCGGACTAACGACAGCAGTAGGATGAATACTTGACACGGCGGGCCTGTGATATCGGAAGAGAAATAGGATGATATAGAACTGGGTCTTCGTTTGTATCGGACGTAGATTCTATGTGGATGCAGCCGAGTTTGTGGAATCCAACGCTATCACTGCTGGCAGCAATGAAAGGGTGATCTATTTGCCCTGCATTACCCCCACCGACGACAATGCGGCAAAGATCGTAGCTGTGCTACGTTCCTTCGTGTATGCTGTATGCCGCGTACTGTGATGACGAATAACAACCGCATGCACGCGTAACGACATCGTTTATTTTGTAAAAACAAGCGGAATCCAGGAAACAAACGGTTTGCCATGGAGAAAAATTTAGCACGGCAATCGACGGGAGTGGCAGGATTGGACGAGCTTCTAGGAGGCGGCTTGTTGCCCGGCACATTAACGGTGGTCGTTGGTTCCACCGGCATCGGAAAGACCCAATTGGGAGTTCAATTTGCGGGCGCTGGCGACCAGGAAACTCAACAGAGAGGCATCCTTTTCGACATGTGCGCCCGTGGCGACTCACAAAGCCACCAGGATTATGCTCGGCGAATATGCGATTGGGATCTTCAAAACGCTGATCTTTCGCGGGCTACTGACTTTGAGAACTATTTCGATCCCGCACGTTGCCATGGG
Source organism: Pirellulaceae bacterium (assembly GCA_022448645.1). The sequence goes on along the minus strand of JAKVBZ010000040.1, from coordinate 35,159 downwards.
CATTATTTACGAATCTTCGATTATCAAGGACGGCGAGTCACTCGAGACGAATTGGATTTTTACGAATGGAACGAGTGGCAGGCCGATTTGAATACTCGTCTGGCATCCGCAATTTCTTTCTTTTATGGCAGTTTTCTTCAAGGTGTCACTCGAGTGGTCGTCGACGGTATCGAACCAGTAGACCGACCTGCCGATTCAATCCAATTCCACTTGTTCGAGTACATCTATCACCAGATTCTACGAAAAGATCCGATGTGGGTGGCACGTGATCTGTTTCGCCAAAGATTTCGGCAATTTGCCGTTCAAGCTGAGCAGCATGTGTACGATCCATCGCGTATCGGCTGCCAACTACTATGCACTTCACACGAAACGATGCTGGAGGATTTAATCGCTCGACCGCTGCACCAAGGCGACGTGCTCTCGAACGCAAATACGTTGATTTACTTGGGAAAGGTACAAGACGGCAACCGTATGCGACGTGCTATTTATATCCCCAAACATCGAGGCAGCGCGTGCAGCGAAGAAATTGTCCCCTACACCATTGACGAACACGGACTGCAAATAGCCTCATCGCCCCTGTAGCTGGTGCGCTTGTTCCATGGCTTGTTCGGCCATCATGATGTATCGCTGATTGTCGGCCGCGTTGTCGACCGCTTGCGACGCTCGCTGAAAAGTTACACTGAGAGCGGTAAAATGGAAAGGGTCGCTCGGATCTAACTCACAGGCACGCTGACCGTGCCGGATGCCATCTTCGTGGCGTCCCATACGACCATAGACCACGGCTAAGGCAAGATGAGCCAGAACGAAAGTTTCGTCGGCCTGGAGTACCTCTTCTAACTTCGCAACGGCTTCTTCAAGCTTCCCTTCGTCCTTAAGTTTTTCAGCTTCATCATACAGTTGGTGTAATTCAGGCATGTTGGACCTTCCTATCGTTGGGAAAGATAAAATGTTATTCCAGCGCAGAATCGTTTCCGCTACAGTCTAAAGTGCTGCCTTGAGGGATTCATAAGCTCCAATCAGTCGATCGGCAGCCGCGCTAACCTCCTCTTCGGAAGTATACCAACCGAAGGAAAACCTCACGGTACCGGCTGCCAATTCGGGTGTCGTTCCAATCGCAGCTAACGTCGCACTCATCGACATGTCCTCACTGTGGCAAGCGGCTCCTGTCGACGCACAGATTTCGGGAACTTGAGCCAACAAATCAGATCCCTGAATCCCCGGAAAGCTCACACTTAACGTGTTCGGCAAACGGTCAGCCTCTTTCCCATGCACGACCAGATCGGGACCAATGGCCCCCGCAAGTGCGGCATGAAGTTTATTTCGCAAATCACATAGGCGCTGCGACATACCATCCACAGCTTTCGATCCTAAAACCGCAGCCTGTCCTAACCCAACAATGTAAGGGACGTTTTCCGTGCCAGCTCGCAAGCCAAACTCATGGTCCGCTCCATGTAACACCGGTTCCAACGAAACGCCTCGTCGAACATACAAAGCACCGACACCTTTAGGGCCGTATATTTTGTGCCCAGCAAGGGTCAACAAGTCAACTTCCAGTTCATCAGGAATCGTGTCAATCTTTCCGACAGTTTGTGCGGCATCCGTATGGACCAGGACTCCAGCCTGATGACACATGGTGGCAATTTCACGGATCGGCTGGACGGTTCCGATTTCGTTGTTGGCATGCATGATGCTAACCAGCACCGTATCGGGCCGGAGAACCTTGCGGACATCGTCTGGATCGACCAAGCCATCAGCACTGCACGGCACTATCGTAACACCGTAGCCAAGCCGTTCCAGAAACTTCGCCGGTTGAACAACGGCCGGATGCTCAATTGCGGAAATCACAAGATGGCCTCCTGCTGCCGGTGATTTCGCAAGCAACGTACCTTTGAGAGCTAAATTATTACTTTCCGTACCACCAGAAGTAAAAATCACCTCGCGAGGATCAGCCCGAAACAACGCAGCCACTTGCCCACGAGCATCTTCTACAGCTTCAAAACAGGCTCGTCCCAACGTATGGTGACTAGATGGATTGCCATAGTGACGTGTAAAAAATGGAGCCATCGCCTCCTGCACGCTGGGAGCAATCGGCGTGGTGGCGTTGTAATCGAGGTAAATTGTCTTCATCAATCATTTCGGTGGCGTGGTGATACGCTTTCGGACGTCGACTTCAACTGAACCAAAAACCTTCTCATGCTGCTGAAGTGACATCATCAGCACCTGTGCGAAACGCTTGGCCGTGTAATAGTTCATAACGATGCGCTGCGCCATATCGACGGTTTGCGACGTATTCGACATGGGTTGTGAGTTGACGCCAAAATCGACCAGAATCTCCTCAGGTGCACCTGAAACCCGGCAAAAGTTCGCATAGGTGGTGGACGTACTGTCCGTGACTACTTCCACCTGAGACGGGTTCTGCTGATCGGGAGACGCTGGCTGCTGTGATTCAGTCGGTGGGGGGGATTCGCTGGATGAAGCCACAGGGAAACTCCTTGAGGTGTCAAAATAATTCACTCGTTAAAATCCATATGTAACCATAGCTTTCCATGGCGACTATGGATAGGGCCCCAACTAACCCCATGGCTTTCCCGCGGCGGCGAAAATCAGCGCAAAATCCAGCCGAAACGGTTCCGATTCGAACGAAATTAGGGAATGGTCAACCGTTCGATAAATGCCCGTTGATTGAAACGATTAGGCATCCGCCAAATAGAAGAATAGCATGACGGCAAGAAAAATAAATTGGTTCGAATAGACACAACTCGCCGGTTAGCAACCGGGTATGTCGTCAGCAATCATTTCGGCTTCACATTCCGCTTCGGGCTTCACGTTGAGCGAAGTGATGGCACTACCGAGATCGTGCAGCTCAGAATTGACCGCATCGCGGACCGCGGCGATTCCCCCAATGACCCCAATGACGACAACCGTAATTAACAGAATCCATTCCAATGTAAGTACACCGCGTCTTCGTAACCGTGTGGGCAACCTATTCATCTTCTGTTCCATGTTTGTGCCTTCTCCTCACAACCGGATGGGACATCATCGCCAAAGTCCGAAACTTGCTAACAATGAGTCTGCATACGGCATACCGTTTACCATAAGATTCAGCCACTAAACTATCATCCACGTTCTAAACCGTTTAGGTAACATAGCTTAAATTATGCCCTTGCGGTGAGCCGCAAACAGCCGCCCCCATGAGCCCATGCGTGGTTTGAAACAGGAAAGCAACTGGTCGTTTCATAATTAGAACGTTAAAGCGCAACGCCAACTTTCAGTGGAGTCATCACTGAAACGGTAAAAACACTTTTACGGGTTGCAATCATGATTCGGCATAACAAACGTTGTTGGCGGTTTGCGGCAATCGCCTGTAGCGCGTGCTCTAGACAGCCCTTCCCAATGAAAAAGATCGTGGGGCGTCGCGAATGGCGGCATATCGAGATTGCACTTCACCGCATTGGTAACCACCATCAACCAAACAAACCCGGAACCAAACGGCTCCAGGGGCCCGTATAAGCCTGAATCAGCAGAAAGACGACTAGATAAGCGATCCGAAAAAAACGCTGCTGAGGCTGGCACTGGCCCATGCCCAGCAGCATCAGCACCCAACCGAACCCCTTGACGGGGGCAACAAGATACGTCGTCACCGCAAATAACAGTAGCAGCCAATTACGGGCTACAGAGGTTTTTGTCCGGTCAGGCAAAAGGAATAGAAACGCCAACCCAGCCTCGATACCCACGGTCCATCCCGTCAGCCACTGCGCAAGCTCTCTGGTTTCGTCCGATGTCACCAACTGTACCGATTCTAATTCGACGCCTTGGACATAGCCCTGCCGCAAAAGTTCCCGTAACTCTCGGTTGGTCGTCAATGCCTCTTGAGATACGCCTCCCCATAGCTCCGTCAACCATAAAAAGCGTTCGTCCAATAGCAACGTGTAGTGGAAGAAGGCACCGTTCAGGTAGTCCGGCGAAACAACCTTCCACATGACAGCCCAAGCCATACAAAGTCCAATCAACCAACGGCTGATCCTAGCTAACGCGAACACCTGATGCTCTTCTCGCAAAGAGAATGCACAACAAAGAGCCAAACACCAATAGCCAATCAAATAGCGGTGATTGTCTGCCGAGTCCCAGTGAAGGTAAACCGACGTACCCCAAATAGCTGCAATGACAAACCAAAATGGGGTGCACCGCAACCAAGGCCGGTACAAGATAGCTGTAATCCCTAAAAGCAGCACGGGAAGGTGCAAGAACCAAGCAGCAGGCGGACTAAGCAGCAGCAGCAATACGGTTAGAACTGGAGCCGTATCCCGCACATCCGCAGCGGCCAACGCCCGCACCATCGTAAAAAAACAGTTAGTTCGCTGCAAACCTTTCATGGGAATTGGTTTTCCAGCTTGGCAGAAGTGGAATGCTTTTTGGACGCTATCAATCGGCAATTGGCTTTGTCAAACGAATAATGCCAGAGCTCGACCCATACGGAATCACAGTCGGCGACGTGCAGTTCACCAGAGGGAGCTTCTTCATGACCAGCAATGGCTAGCAGATCCTCTGAGTGGGGAAATCGGTCCATAAGCCTTGACGATTGGCCACCATCAACAACCGTACTAGATGCTAAACGGTGTTGCCGCCATCGGTCGTCCAGCCAACAGTATGATGCCAAGCGTTTTGCCAGCTGTTCACAACGTTCTGCCGTCGGAGCCGCTCGAAATTCGTGCCCATATTTTTGCAGCGGTCGGGGTAAAGCGATGGGATACCGCTGATCACCTTTCGCAAGGTAGACTCGTAAAAAACGTGAACCTCGGGTATCCACTGTCGAAAACATACCAAAACCGCCCCCTTTCCAGGGCGTCTGGTCCACTAGATAGACACGGGCACCATGCAACACGACAACCAGACAAAGACACAAAGGTGCCAGCGATAATCGCAACCAATAGCGGTATGTGCCGGGAGTCACAGTTCAGAGTTCACAGTTCAGCGGGTTAGGACTTCGAAACGTCTTGGAACTGCTCGTGGCAGCAAGCCCCTAAAATCCTGGAGATTACACTGGAACTTCACACCATCGATGGTCCATGGAATCGGTGACTTTGAGCGCAGCACTCTGGTGATACGGCAAACAGTCTGGCAAGTCGCCACCGAATCGGGCGTGCGCCTTTCCATCAGCAAGGACGAACTTATCAACAAGAAATCAAAATCTATCTATTTCCCCAACAAGTGACCACGGCGCCGCCGTACGTCAAATCCGTCAGCCATTGATCAAATGCCGTTGCCATGCTGTAAGCTATTCATGCATGGACGCATTCCATCGATCATGAGAAGTCAATTCATGGCGAGCGACTGCAAATCCAAATCGTTAATAATACGATTGTAAATCTTGCGTTCCGCCGGATGCATGATGTGGGGGTTGATTCCCAACTCAATCGCCTGTCTCATTTCTTGTTCTGCACTACCTAGATCCCGATCCATATAGTTAGCATAAGCCAAATGGAATCGCAGAGACGCTGATTCGCCTTCATCCAGGGCGCTGGACAGATCGTGCTGGGCATCGCTGTACTTTCCCAAAGCAATTTTAGCCATGGCTCGGGTGTCCAGGAGATGAGGTGTCGGTCCGAGGAAAGTCATGGCATCCGAAACCAGCCCCAAAGCCTCTTTTCCATTTTCATTGATCGCAAGCATGTAGGCCAAATTATTCTTCACAAGCGCACGTTGCTGATTATCCAAATCTTCTCTTGTCAAGAATTTTCGATAGATTCCAACAATCACATCGGTATTCCCTCGCAATGTTTCAAACTCAGCCTCTTGAAGCTTTAATGATTTGGATTGTGGTGAACGCTGCCGACCAGCTTGAAACCATTGAGCTACCACATCAAAATACTGGCTTTTTTCGCCCGCTTCATCGAGAGCTTCCATATGTTTCCGCAACGAGGACACGCCTATTTGGGCAATCCCTTCCATACGCGATTCACCGGCCTTAACCGCCTCATCGCACATTTCAAAGGCTTGTTGGAGCCGGTCTAATCCTTCGCAACGACCAAGAAACGAAGCCAGCATCAAATGATTTTGCGGTTCCAATTCTGTGTACTTGCGCCACAGTTTTTCGGCAATGTCGTATTGGTTAATTTCTTCCAATAGCGAGGCGATGTTGCGCAACAGTTCGTGCTGTTCGGGAGCCAATTTGCTTGGAATAAGCTGAACAAGTTCTCTCGCTGCTTGATCCGGCTGTCCTTTTCGAGACAACATCAAAGCACGAATCCGATACCGATTGAGAGAATTCTCTGGTAGTTTATTCAGCCAATTCTCTGCATCGTTATACTTATCCTGCTTAAGAAGCGTTTCGACAAGCAGGCTGACAATGACCTGATGATTCGGATTTGCAGCCGCTATTCTAAACAGGACACCTTCTGCATCGTTGAACCGGTTTACTCGTTGGTAAAGTCGAGCCAAGAACGTGCTTTCGACAATGGTGAGTGAACGACTTTCTTGAATACCTTCGAGCTCTTTAATAATTCGCTTGTGAGACAATGGATCAGGTCGTGGAAGTGTTATTTCGGCCATCACCTTCAGGTCCGCTGAACCAATCTGTTCGTCATGTGGAGCATTCTGACGTATCAGGTCAATCGCTTGAAGGTAATCCTGATAGCTTCCGCTACTCGCGAGAACTCGTGCCTTCGATCGCCTGGCCCAAGCAATCCGTGCAGGCGTAACCTCCTGATAACCTTCGCTACCCACCAACAGTTTATCCAAATACTTCTCGGCTTCTACTTGTTTACCAACTCCCAAATAGAAGGCTGCGATGTCCTGAATCAACTGCGGCTCTTCAGAAGAGGATGCCAACGCTTCCTGATAGAACGATTCAGCCTTACGAATGGACACACCGCGTTGTTCCGCAGTGGGCGCTCCACGTGAAGCCGCCATTTTGTAACAGTGTGCCAGCGTGACGTTCACCACATGTTCAGGCAAATTCGCCTGAGCTTTTTCCATCGCAGACATCGCGTGTTCACGCTGGCGAACGCCCAACAAAAAGTCAACCAACGCCACCCAGCTTTGTGGATTCTGCGGCTGCAAGTCGCACACACGCACCAGCGCATTGTGAGCCTGTTCCAAATGTCCATGCTGAGCTAACAACTGACCTCGCCAAATCAGATCATTAATATTTTCGGAAGAAGTCGGTACTACAGCATCTACCTCATCTACCGAAACCTTTTCATCCTGGAGCGCAAGTATCCAACGACGTACCAACGGTGACCGTTGTCCAATGTCGAGTGAGTCGAGGACGCGCAAGGCATCGCTTTTACGGTTCGCTTTGATATAGATATCAGCCAGCTGTTGCACCAAATTAATGTCATTTTGCCCGTTATCTAGTGCCTGTTCCAGGTTTTCGACGGCGTTATCAACATCGCCTTGCACCATCGCAACAGTGGCTCTAGCGCGGAGCAATAACGGCCAGTTGGGACGCTCTTCATAGATCTCCCGCAACATCCGATCCACGGTCTCCAACTGCTCACGTCCGTCATGCCCCTCGGAGACTCGCCAAGTCAATCGAGTTGCTTCGGCCAATCGCCATTCGGTACTATCCTTCCCAACGACGTTAGCCATCATGTCGAGGCCTTCGTTCATCTTCGCCTCGTCACTACGTTCACGCCCCAAGTCAAAATAGCGGCGGCGGATGTCCAGATCGTTCGGAGACAATTCAGCAATTTTCATCCATAACCGGAAAACGTCATCGAAACTTCGCAACACCATATACCCTCGGGTAAAACCTTTCCAAAGGGCTACTTTCTGAGGATTGCTCCAATCATCTACTCCCTGTTCTAATTCCGCCAACTGCTCTAGCACGTTCTCTTCATTAGCCCGAATTACTTGCTCGGCTTTTTGTAACCGACCACGTAACGTGGAGATGTCGGCAGCTGTCGGTTCCACATCCGCCGCTTGGGGCTCTAACCGAAGTGCCAAAGCGCGAATATCCTCATCATTCTCTTTTTCCGCTTCCTTCATAAGCCATTTACGTGCGGTTTCCATATCCTTGAAAGCAGCAACAAACTGCGCTTTCGCGGCCGCCTTTTGGACGTTGGCTATCTTTTCATCCTCGACAATCATCTTGAGAACATCCTTGGTTCGAGACCAATCCTTTTTCTCACCGGGCAGGCGCTGCTGTTGATCCAACAGCATCCGGAAATAGGAAAGGAGAACCACTTGGTCAAGATCCATGCGACGCTTCTGGTAGAAGTCCAGAACCAAGTCGAAATGTTGACGCGATTTTTCAAACTGACGTGTGCGGTGGAAAGCAGTAGCTTTGGCCAACAGGGCGGTCAATCGTGCCGACGAATCGTTGGGTACCTCGTTGGCTGCCTGAATGACCATGTCCCATTTCTGTAGCTTTTCATAGCACTGGACAAGGCTGACATATACTTGCGGACGCAAATGCGGATTGTTGTCAATCAATTCCGCCCGAACACCCTCCAGCTTTTCCGCTGCTTGCAACCATTTCCCTTCCATCATCAGCAGCCGAACGTCCAGGTAGTCGATCCACTCACGACGTGTTTTCGAACGCTGCAATTGCTGGATGGACCGGCGAGCCGCTTCAGTGTCCAGGGCTGCCAATTCCAATTCGGCCCGCTTCAACACCAATACCGCATTGTCCGGGCTCTTTCCCAGACCTTTAGCGATCCACTCCAGTGACGCCTGAATACCCTCTTCGCGTCTTGCCAAATCAGATCGTGTCACATAGAGGTAGGTACTATTGGGCGTCTGTTCGAGCCCAATGCTCAAAAACTCCCGAGCAGCCTCCAAATCATCCGCAAGCATCGCCATATCTGCGGCCACTAAAAGCGCATGTTCGTTGGATGGATCAAACCTCAAGGCTTCGTCGACATCCTTGCGTGCCATAGCCAATTCCGTCCCATCGTCCTCATCCGAAATATTCGCACGACGATGACGCCCACGCTCCAAATACGCTTTCGCACTCTCAGGATTCATCTTGATCGACTGATCATAGATCTTATCTAGCAGTTCTTTTTCACCTCGATCCCGTAAGAGAAACGCCAACAAATGATAGGCGTCAACAGTTTGAGGCGATCCAGCGGCCGTGTCGTCAAACACCGCCGTCGCAGAATCAAAGCCGATTAATTCTTCAAGCAGCCGAAGCGCTTCGTCAACATTCCCCGAATTAGCCTGTGAACGAGCAAGGATCACGGTCAACTCTGGGTCGGCCTTTAATTCTGGCACATCACGCAATATGTTGATGTGCGAGATGACGTCCGGGGTTCGACGAATCAAGATCAAAAAATCGACAGCTTTCCGTCGCAAGTCATGATTCTCGGGATCGCGCCGTAACGCTTGTTCCAAATAGGAATACGCTTTCGCCAAGTCGCGACGCTCAAAATCCTGAGTCTCCATCACAAGCGATAGACAATCTTCAGCCAGAAAGCCCCAGACCTCTGAATCGTCCGGGCGATGTTGCAGGTACCGCTCCAATAATCGAGCCGATTCCCGGAAATCCTTATCCTCTCGGAACGCCGCAGCACGCTTGGTCAGATTCTCAGCGTTGCGACGGATTTGAAACCGGTGCACAACTAGTACGGTTCCCAAAAAGACAATGAGACCAATGGACAAGATCAATACGAATTTTTGATTCAGCCTTTTCATGGAGTCGTCTTCTCTTCACAAAATAGATAAAGTTGGAAGAATCCATTCTTTGGCGATCGGCAAACGTTCTTCTTATCCTATCCCTCCGACACCGACTGTCAACAAAACGGTCGAAAGGCATCACATCTGGATAAGTCCTTGCCGCTATAGCTTAGCTCGCGGTACATCATTCGCTCCCATAAACGGATGGGCAACAAATCGATTTCCCCTTCTCTGCAAACTGCTAGCGAAAACATCGCCAAACAACGCGATGAGGCGCTCATTATATGGAAGATTGGTTAATTTAGGAACACCTGCGAGAGGTTTGTCATCCTTCCGGCAAAGTCGAGCAAAGACTCTGGTAAATTCTGCCGATTATAACACGTACACCGGTCAGCTGAAGTTTGCCGACCCTGGGATTAACTACGACCCTGCCAGAAATGGGTTCACCTGAATTCTCGAAGGAAGTTTACCATGTGGGCGTTCGAATACAACTTGCGACGAATCTCTCTGTATGCGTTGCTCTTAATGGTCCTGACAATGGCCTGGAGCGAGACGTCGGCTAACGAAGGCTGCACGCAATGCCCTGGCTGTCCGTATCATGTCGATGGCCAATGTATTACGAAACCAGGACAGTTTGGGTACTACCGAACGAAGTGGCGACGCTGGCCTGGTGATTTCGCCTTGTCCGATAACACCGACCGCGAGCTTCGCGACAACTTGCCAGAACTTGAACTACCGGAAAAACTCTACGAAGACGAATCAACCACGCGACCCATACGAAGTAGCTCTAGCCCGACAGACTCAGAAACCAGTGAAAAAGTAGACGATCCTGCTCCGGTATTACCTGATGAACAAGATTGGAAAACCGATCCTTTCCAAGATGATGATGCCTCCTCGGACATCCCAGACATCCAAGATGACGATGCCTCCTCGGCCATCCCAGACGTCCAAGATGACTTGCTGGAGGAACTGGATGCCCCGCAATCGAACATCGTACGGGAAACTCATCAACAATTGACCAATATCTTTCAGAGCAGAAAACGGAGACCCCACGGGGTTCAACTGAATAGCCGTCCCTTATCCATGGAAACCACATCCGGCGTTGTCCAGGCGTCTGCTGTGGAACCATTCGAGGAAAAGGACGACGTTGCTACTCAGCAAAAAGACAGCAATCCGCTTCGCCGTTCTACACAGCAATCCTCTCAATCTGTCAGCACGGAGCGCCGCAGCACAGAGCGCCGCAGCACAGAGCGTCGAGGACGTGGTAACCCACTACGTGTGCGTTAATTCACTCGTTCCGTTCAGAGGAACACACACCTACCCGAAACTACGTTCGATCAGCAGTATCACAAAACCTCCACCGGCTGTCCGGAATCCGTAGACTCTTGTGCGGCAAGCGTCGCTTGAGAAACATTCCACAATTCGTCAGCCGGAATCGGAAGTACACCACCAGATTCGACACGTTCTAGAAACGTGTGCACTTCTGTTCGGTGTCCCTTGTTTTGTCGCCATAGTTTCAGGTGACGGAATCCGCTGTATCCGTAGCCAATCAAAGTCCGAAAGTTGTTCAGGTGCAGCGCTCTGTTATCGCAAAATACGTCCATCCGTTCCTTGGGAAAATCCTTAGGCCCATTGGAAAAATATTGTAGCGTTCCCAATGAGCCATCGGCGAACTCCAGTGCAATCACCACATGATCATTGCGTGTGGGACTGGAAGTGTTTTTCCCAATCATCGACGTCGTCACTCGTCGGATCGATGATCCGATCAAATAGCGCAACAAATCGATCCAATGGCATCCCTCTCCTAAAATCCGCCCGCCTCCCACAACTGGGTCTTGTGACCAATGATCGGGGGGAATCTGGCCAGCGTTGATGAGCACCGTCGCACACACTGGGCCTACGCGATTGGACAACAACTCACGCATCTTCACCGCATGGGGCGAAAACCGTCGGTTGAACCCCACGGTCAACAAACAGTCTTTCGCAGACTCGAACGCGCGCCGAACATCGTCCAAACCTCTTTGATCGATGGCGATCGGCTTTTCGACAAACACATGTTTGCCAGCTTCCAAGGCCGACACAATCATTGGAGCATGCTGGTGGTGCCGTGTGGTAATGAACACGGTATTGATATCTTCTCGGGCCAAAACATCGTGGTAATCAGAAAAGCAATGTGCGGCACCGAATTTCCTGGCAGCATGTGTTGCGTTCACGCCACCTGCACTGGCAACACCGACCAGACGCCCACCTGCTCGTTGAATCTCAGGCAACAAGACTCGTTGCGCAAAACCACCTGCTCCGATTAAAGCGATCGACGCCTGGCCGGTTCCCTGTGTTTTGACACTAGGCTCCGCATTCACTTCACGCTTCAGATCTACCGATTCGTACGGGTAATCCAGGACAATCCCTAGTTGCGACTTATCGGTCGTCAACAACTCATAAGCACGCGAAGCTTCGGCGTGGGGAATGCGGCTCGAAACGAGCGGCTCGACATCGAGTCGGCTCGACGCCATGGACTCCAAGATCGCTTGCAGATTACGACCCTCCGTCCAACGAACGTAAGGCAAGGGATAGTCGTGGCCACCCTGTTCGTACACCGCATCGTATCGCCCGGGCCCGTAGGAGCACGAGACTTGAAACGACAATTCTTTTTCATAGAAATCGGCACGTTTTAAATCCAGGTTGACAACTCCAACCAACACAATGCGCCCCCGCTTACGAGACATCTCTGCGGACTGATGAACAATGGCGTCGTTTTTTGCCGAGGCGGTAATTAACACCGCGTCGACTCCGTCCACGCCACTGAATCTTTTCGCAGCAGCCACTGGATCGGTATCCGACGCGTTGACTGGAAAAGCTCCAAAACGTTCCGCTAATTCAAGACGTCCCGGATCCAGATCAATTCCGCAAACACGAGCCCCAGAAGCGACCAACAATTGGACCGTCAGTAAGCCGACCAAACCCAAACCGTACACCACCACTGACTCACCCAAGGTCGGCTGCGTCAAACGCACTCCTTGCAGTCCGATCGATGCCAAAACGGTAAAGGCGGCATGGTGGTCCGGCACAGCATCCGGAATCGGTGCGCATAGGTTTTTGGGAACATGCACGATCTCGGCATGGCTTCCGTTACTGACCACGCGCTGACCTACTTCATACCCCCTCACCCCCTCGCCGACCTCTAAAACACGGCCCGCATTGCAATAGCCAAGAGGCAAAGGTTGGTCCAGTCGAGCGAAAACTGCCTCTAGCGTTGGCATCAAGCCGTCAGATTTGATCTTGTCCAATACCTGCTTTACTCGGTCAGGCTGCTGGCGGGCCTTCTGAATCAAGCTGGCTTTACTGAACTCTACCAGGCTTCTTTCTGTCCCCGCAGAAATCAGACTGGCACTGGTTTGCACCAATAAGTGACCTGCAGCTACTCGCGGACAAGGAACATCGACGACTTCCAAGTCCCCGGAACGCAAATTTTGAAGTACTTGTTTCACAGTTACTGGGCCAGCGATCAGCGGTACAGCCCCCTCGTGTCCACAACCACTTTTTCCTGTAAGACACGACGGGGAATGTCGCGAAACTGGCGATGATCGGTAAGTAACAAGATCAACGGACAGGCTTCCAGCACATCCGTCAACGAAGACAAAGGAAGCTCATCAAATTGTTCCGGTCGCACGTAAGGATCACAAACCATCACGTCTCCTACTCCCTCTCGTACTAGCCCACGAACAATATCCAAGGCAGGGCTCTCCCGAATGTCATCCACATCCGCTTTGTACGCCAGCCCAAGACACCCCAGTTTTGGCGTCTCGAACTGCTTCGCCAACTCCATCACATGACGCACGACAAATTGCGGCTTATACAGATTCACTTCTCTTGCGGTGCGAATCAGTTGAGTTCGCTCCGGCTGAGCATGTACGAGGAACCAGGGATCCACACTGATGCAGTGCCCACCCACACCGGGACCGGGCGACAAAATTTGTACACGCGGATGACGGTTGGCTAACTCAATAACATCCCAAGGGTCGATATTCAGATCCTCTGCCAACATGGACAACTCGTTGGCAAATGCAATATTTACATCTCGATAAGAATTCTCGGCCAATTTGGTAACTTCCGCCACCAAGGCACTGGTCGCAAAGACTTCACCACTGACATACGACTCATAAAATTGTTTTGCTCGTTGAGCGCACTCGGGAGTCATCCCTCCGACGACACGGTCGTTTTGCACTACCTCCAAAAGGATTCGTCCAGGCAACACACGCTCCGGACAATGCGCTACGAAAACATCTTTTCCAATCTCGAATTCGGGTGAAAATGCAGTGGCAGCTACGATCTCTTCTGTCGTCCGTGGCGGACTGGTCGATTCTAAAATCACCAGGTTTCCCTTAACCACATTAGGCTGGATAGCCTGGCAAGCTTCACGGATATAAGTCAAATCAGGAGTGCGATCGTCACGGATTGGTGTGGGAACGCAGATCATGAACACATCCGCCGCCTGCGGTGATTCTGCCGCTACCAACTGACCGCTATTCACGGCTGACCGAACCAGGATATCCAAGTCCGGTTCTTCAATATGAATCTCACCACGGTTAATGGTGTCGACGACTTCCGGTCGCACATCGACGCCTGTAACTCGAAACCCCTTGGTAGCCAAGACGCTCGCCGTGGGCAAGCCAATATAGCCCAGCCCCATCACACAAACAGATGTTTCTGCTGGAACGGGACGGTGGGTGAATGATTCGGAAACGTTCATAGCAAATCAAGTCGGTAGAAGTTAATGAAAGTCTGTCACTAGCCCCACGATTGCTGCAACATGAGATCCACAATCCGTGGAGCCGTCTGGCCATCGCCATAAGGGTTCGTGTCGATTTGATGACGCGTGTATTCAGTGGCATCCGTCAATAATACCGTCACTCGATCGACGATTTTGGTGACTGAAGTACCCACAAGTTCCACAGCACCTGCCAGCAAAGCCTCTGGCCGTTCCGTGGTTTCTCTCATCACTAACACGGGCTTTTTCAGCGAAGGTGCTTCCTCCTGAACTCCCCCGGAATCGGTGAGCAGTATCGTCGATTGATCCATTAGCCAAACGAATTCCGGATAGGCCGCTGGCGGAACCAAGTGTACGTTGTCAAGCTCACCAAGCAAACTATAAACGGGCTGTTGAACGTGCGGATTTAAATGAACAGGATAGAGGAACACCACATCCGAGAATTTCGTAGCCAGCGTGGCGATCGCTTCGCAAATGGCCTGAAATCCGTCGCCAAAATTTTCGCGTCGATGACCGGTGATGAGAACAGTGCGCGCGCCGTTTAACATTGGGTACTTATCCGCCCAACGGTCTGAATTCTGGCGTTCGCGGTCCACCGTCCACAACAGGGCGTCGATCACACTGTTCCCTGTTACATGAATGTTTTCGGAAGACATTCCTTCGTCAAGCAGGTTTTGTGCTGCGCGATCCGTAGGAGCACAGTGCAGTGACGTCACCAAACTTGCAACGCGACGATTGAATTCTTCCGGCCAAGGCGCCTGCAGGTCATAGGTACGCAATCCGGCCTCGACATGCACCAAAGGTATATGTCGATAAAAAGCTGCCAACCCTGCAGCCATCACACTGGTTGTGTCTCCCTGTGCAACTACACAATGCGGCTCGTATTTTTGAATGGCACTATCAATTCCCTCAATGCAACGGGCCGTCAAACCAGCCAAAGTCTGATTAGGCCTCATCAATTCCAGGTCTTCGTCAGCACGAATCCCAAAATATTCCGTCACCTGATCCAGCATTTCACGGTGCTGGCCCGTGAGACATACAACGGCCTCCAGTTCGTCGGCCCGGCGCATGCATTCGTGAACGATCGGAGCCATTTTGATGGCTTCTGGGCGTGTACCAAATGTCAATAATGTACGCAGCTTGGACATGGTCAAACTCGCTAATGCCGCTTGGAAGTCTTCTAGAACATAGCACGCTTTGTACTGCGCCCCGGTACACCATGCACAAAGCTGATCGCCGGTACGTCATGCAAAACCGAAGTATTCGCACTAATCCTTGATTCACGACCAACCGAGTGGCCAGGGCCGACCATAGAGTGGCTCCCCATGAACACCTCATCATCAAGAACGGCAAAACCGTTCAAGGTGGAATACGGCGAGAGCAGGCAGAACCTCCCAATTCGTGCATCGTGCCCCGCCGACGCATACAGACTCAAATGAACAAAACAATCCAAATTAGCTTCATTGGAAACCGTCACAAACGGATATAACACAGCACCCTCACCGATCTTGGCCGACTCAGCAACGACTGCCGTCGGATGGATCATGGTGAGGAACTGCGCACCCCGCAAAGTCAAAGCCTCAACCGTGCGACGTCGAGCCTCCATGCCGCCAATGGCCAAGATAAACCGTTCGTTGTCGTGAGGCTCGTAGGACTCAGGATCTCCGATGACACCCACCTCAACATCAAAATCGGACAGATTGTGCTCGTCTCCAGCCCGCGCCAAAAACCCTTTCAGGCGATACTCGTCTGGGGAAAAACACTGCCACAACCAACCCAAGATTTCACGACCAAATCCACCAGCACCAACAATAACGACGTCTAACATGATTTTCCCCACAGGTATCAGGCAGATTGAAACCCACAGTCTACGGGAGCCGGAGGAAGCAGGCCCGCTACCATCACACCGATGAACCTCCATCAACCGTGATGGTCTGGCCAGTCATAAAGCTGGCCTCAGGAGAAATCAGGAATTCCACCCATGGAACCACGTCCTCCACCTGTCCCAACCTGCCTAACGGTGTACGTCGTATGATTTGTTTTCGTTGTTCCTCGGCAAGCCCGGCAGACATCTCTGTTTCCAAGTATCCAGGAGCCAACGTGTTCACGCGAATATTCCGTTCGCCAAGCTCTCGCGCCAAAGCCCGCGTCATTCCGTTCAACGCAGCCTTGGTCGCCGAATAAACCGCAAGCCCGGAAAAACCTCGCAGCGAAACAATGGAAGAAATATTAACAATGACACCTCCGTCACCAAGCAACATACAACGGACACACTCCCGAGAAAGTACCAGGCAAGCCTTGAGATTGACGTCCAACATTTGACTAATCTGTTCGTCAGACTGCAGAGCAAACACATAATCGGAAGCTACCGCCGCGTTATTGATGAGTGCCTCAATTTTACCAAACCGCTGTTGGACATTCGCCACGTAGCTTCGCACGGCACTCAGGTCTTGAGCATCCACCTGATCGAAAAAGAATCTGGGAGCCAATTGTTCGTCGCTTTCCCAGGCTTCCACGGTGGCGGTTTTGTTGCGGCTGAAGGTCGCCACCCGGTGACCAGACTCCAAAAGCTGCTGCACAATGGCAGCCCCTAGTCCGCGACTACCACCCGAGACGATGATCGACAAACTGGCTGGAGACGTCACTGATCCGTGCCCCCTAATGACTCTTGGTAAAGGTCCACAAGGTCTTGAAACGTTGAGATGCGAGGCATACTTTCACGAAAAGGATCAATTCCAAACTCTTGCTCTAAACTTACAACCACCTGCGCAAAATCAAGCGATGTCAAACCCACCGTGCCGGACAGGCTATCGGCATCTTCGAGTACCCGAGCAGGCCGACCAGATTCGGTCAAAACTCGGTTGACTGCGGTAGTTGCAGCCATTCAAGAAAATCCTTGCATTTTGGACTCACGATAGTTTTTTGATCATGCCGGCCGGACACCCCACGGCAACCACCTTGTCAGGCAAATCCCGAATCATGACGGCCCCAGATCCCACCGTAGACCAACGCCCGACATTCAAGTTTCCGATGACGACCAAATGAGTACCCAGAAAAGCCCCATCCCAACAGATACGCTGTGATCAAGTTGGCCCCTGAAGCAATCTGAGTGAAATATTCAAGGATGCAATTATGGTCCACCATCGCGGATATGTTCAAGACCGCATGAACATCTATACGAGACTCCCCATGGACCGTCGCTCCCGCAAAACAACGCAACCTTTCCCCAATAACGCAACCTTCCCTCCATAGTACGGATGGGCCTACAAAGCGGTTCGGCTGAATCAAGAATTGTCCACGCGACATCTGCAACCGACCTAGCAGCCATTTCCGCACTCACGCGTCTCTAATTCCCATGACTGCCCTTGCACTCGCAAAGCTGAGCCATGGGCCCACCTACGGCACTCCTAGAATCAGCTAGCCCACAGTGACTTAAAAACCACAACTTAAAACCATCTCGCCGTGCGACGCGCCAACCACTGACAAGGGACCTACAAACGGTCGCATTCTCGCACAGACCGATACCCTGAACAACCTGCTTTTCGGCATCCGGCAATGACGCCCCTGACATAAGGTTACATCACATGGTGAATTCTGATTCGATCTCCACATCGTTAGCAGACACCAACCGTTTCTCGTCATGCCGCAGGTAAACTTCGCCGACAGAACGATGAAGTCGCGCCAGACGCAGACAATACGATCGCTCAGGCGACGAAATGATCCACTGCTGTTCACCCTCCGTTGGCTCAGAACGATCACTTTGATCCAGCGAAGCCCGAGCTACTCCCGGACCAACCGCTGTTAGGCAGCGACGTGCCTCGCTCACATGACTCGTCCACTCCAAAACAGGAATGGGAGCTACCTGCCCGTAGTAAGCGCTGGCCAATCCTTGGACCCTGTTCGGCTCATCTCTGCCTCGGATGACGCTCACGTCAATACTTGTGTCAGAATGCGTCGCCAAACAGATACCCACCTCCCCCAGGTCGGTCCGCAATGAGGCGCGGTTGACAGACGAATCCCACATCAGAGGAAGATCTGCCAAGTGCCAGCGCAACACCATTTGGTGCGGGGTCGTGCTGAACAGATCGTCGACAATCACCCACCAATCATGCCCCAAAGCAATCACACTCCTCCGGTGCAACGCATTCCACGGAGGCCGGTCGTAGCCGTAATGCTCCGCCTCCAGACAATGTGCCTGTTTGGTGTTAGCAGAAATGGACTGCGATACCACATGCCGTCTTACGAATCCACGTGGCCACGGAAACCAAAGAAAACGGGATGTTAGTTCGAACGGATCTTCCCCATCAATTTGGACCGTGTTATGCGAAGCGATCGACTTGAAATAGTACTCCAAGTCAGGACGGCCTGGTACGAAATATTGAAACGTACCGCAATCTTTCAGAAGATTAATGCCCTTCCACCACAAATCGAGATGAAGCGGATCACAGTGAGCCGGCCTGTCACGATAAGTATGGCAGCGTAACATAGACCAACTCTCTGTCTGGCGCAGAGTATAGTATCCGCCATCATCAAATGCACGACCAAGCGGTCGATCACTGGCAGTGCACGGATCCACTTTTGTCTCCAGCGCTCCCTTGCCGAACAGCCACAACAAGTCTTCGTCCCATGGCCCTTCGGGTAAACATCGTGCGCCATGAACCGCAAAATGTGTAGCCTGAACAACTGGCCGAAAATCCTCAAAAGCACACTCATTGAACGGCAGTATCAGGGCGCCGTCATTGTTTCCGTACTGCGGTGTCTGGCCGGTTGTGGGATCTAGCATTTCGAGCATGAAGTCAGCACAAAGTCCCAAACGTTCGTAAAACGCTGAAGAAAATGGCTTCTCGGCAAGTTCTGCCAAACGCAACCCCAACAAGGCGCCTTGCATCATCACCCGCTGGTAATTCATCGAATGCTGGAGATAACTACCATCCAAGTACGCTTGACGTAGGACCTCCTGCTCCAATACGCGACGTCCCAGGCGTTCCCACCTGGCAGAACATTTGAACTCTGGAAACAGGTGGCCAATCAACATCAACCCGACAGCTTCGGAGATGGCGTGATTATTCTTCTGGGAGATGGCGTATTGAATGTGATGGTAAATACGATAGCCGGTTGCCCAGGCGAGGCGCCCTATTTGCTCAAATCTTGCCGCCTTGGTTGCCGGATCGTTGGCCACTGCCCAAAACCCGATCAGAAGAGACAGCAACCGTACGGAACTCTCCTGACCACATTTCCAATGAATCCCCTGATAGGGAGGACACGCGTTCATCCAGGAATCAAGCCAGCCCCAATACAGGTTTCCGATGTCTTCATACTCACCTGCTGCCATCGCCTTAGCACAGTCGATCGACCAAACAGCGCGTGACGGTTCCCATAAGGTGCGCAAATCTCCCTGCTCTGGATGGAAGTCGAGAAGTTGAGAAAAGTGGGCTTCCGGGTCGCTACGACCAGGCCCAAACGGATTTCGGTACCAGTCTATCTTTTCCGATGACGGCTGATGAAAAAAATAGACGCTGCGCTGCGCCCGCAACAAATCCACACGCTGTGCCAAGCTGGGCTGTCGCTGAAGCTCCCCTTTTTGAAGTGATTTCGGGACCTGAGGAGGATGCCCTAGCGGGAAGAGGAAAACGGGGGCATTGGTTCGTTTGTATTCCGCATATTCGGCTGCGTCGGTCGGAACGCCATTTCGCAGAATGTCGGATAATTTCAGCTGTTCCCACGGACGATCTTGGAACACGCGCTCCGTCGTTCCGAGTGACTTATTGAGATACACGCCAGCTCTCAACCAAATCACTCGCGGTCCGAGATACCGCAAAATATTGTAAGCAAGTCGTACGAAAGTCACTTTGTCAAATGAAATAGAAAAGTGGTCGAGCCCGTCAAGTAATCACAACGCGTACCATCAAGACCACGCTTTATTTCTACAAGGCTCTCATGTCAGTTTACGATCAACTCCAACTTCGTGAACCTTATTCGTTGGCCAAGTCCCGCAGAAGCTTACGCGCCCATTCGTCTCGACGCAACGTATCCGTACCTTCTTGACGCAAGAACGCCACATTACTGTAGCGGGTGTCCTGGTAGTTGGTGACTTCTCCACTGGCAATCGCCCCCAACACTTGTTGGATCCCCTGATCTACGGACCAGTTGGGCTTATAGTTCAACCAATTGTGAATCTTACTGAAATCGACGCGATAATTGCGGATATCTCCGTCGTTACCTGACAATGTCAACTTGGCATCGACAACGTGCTGCTGAATCATTTCGCCGATTTCCGAAATGGTATGATTCTGTTCGTTCGATCCTACATTGAAGATCTCTCGCCCCACAAGCTCGATCGGCGCGTCCAAGATAACATCTACAGCAACCGCGGCATCGTCAACGTGCACAAACGGCCTCCATTGGTCACCACCAAAAACTGTGATCTCGCCGTCAATCTTAGCTTTTGCCGTGAGCAGATTGACAACCAAATCAAAACGTGTGCGGCCGGAAAAACCGTAAATCGTGGCAAACCGAACCACCGTAGGTCGAAAGTGATCGTTCGCCATCGAAAACAAAACGCGTTCCGAAGCCAGCTTCGTGTTCCCATACAAAGAGACTGGCTTCACAATCGAGTGCTCATCCAAAACCTCGTCACAAGCCCCATAGACCGAACAGGTACTGGCGAAAACGAATCGTTGCACGCCTGCCGATTTTGCCAATTCAGCAATCATACGAGTCGCGGAAAGGTTGACGTCAATGGTTAGGCTCTCGTCCAAGTTACATGCCGGGTCGCCAACGATCGCCCCTAAATGAACCACCGAATCGACATTTTGCATGGCTTCCACCACGTTTTCCACATGGCGAAAATCCCCTTCGATGATCTCCACGTTGGGGTGGTCAGAAAAATGTGCAATCGGTTCCTTGCCAAACAGTAAGGCGTCCAGCAGACGCACATGATATCCTCGCTCCAAAAGCTTCGGCACCAGCGCCGACCCAATGTATCCGGCCCCCCCAATCACGAGCACGCAACGGCCCGACCTACGCGAAATAGCCTCATGCTCCGGACGAACAATCTGTTCCCACATACGGGTCCAAACACGCGCGCCCACTAAAGAAAGAACACTAAACACATATGCCAGCAACAATGCACCGCGAGGAATCTCTGATAACGTAATGGCGCGGAAGAAAAAGGTCACAAAACCAAATGTCATGTAACTAAGAGTGACGGCTTGAAACACGACCAGCGCCTTGTAACGACCTTGATAGTATCGCCCGTACGTGTAGAAGCCGAACATGTAGAAAAACGCGAGACAAATGGCGGTCAACGGCCAAGCACTACGAGTGTAAAACGTGAGGTAGTCCCAAAAACGTTCCGTCAGCACGTGCTCAATGCCCGAGCCTTCTTCGACTTGGTCAATTTCGAACGCCACCAACCAGAACAGCCGCAACCCCATGGCCGCGATTAAGGCCAACTGCAGAATAGCCGCGTCCGCAAACATGCGGACAACCATTCCTGGAGTAAAGCGAGCTTTCGTAAGACGTTGCACGTACTTCTTCCTTTATGCGTCGACGGACGCTACCGTTCCGATTCACAAAGTCATATTTACTTACTGGATTGAGCCTGCATTATGATCCGATTCTCAGATTTTTCTATCCTTGGGTTATACCGATTTCCCACGGCTTACCGGTCGTCATGCATGTGGACTTCATCCAACAGTCACATCAAAAACTCAATTCCTTCCTATGGTTCTTTATTGAGATGACCGGAGACACCAATCTCGCATCTAAATCACACGTGACAGTTCATTATAAGGTCAATCTTTGATTTTGAACGACCTAACTTCTCTACAAGGACACGACGATACCGTCTACTCCCTGCGGGAGTTCCCGATCACCTTGCTTCTTCCCTTTCCCATGACTTCCAACGCCAAAAACATGTCAACACATCGCTCCAAACAAGAGTGTACGGAATACCACGATTTTACCGGCTGGGGAATTGAGAATGACAGCGGTCTAACCAACTCAGTTCGAACATCGGCAAAACCAGTGCCAACACCGATATTGTTCGGTAAAACGAACTCGGAGTGGTAATCTGCAACGATGACGCAAGTCATCCGGTGTCATCGACCACATTCTGATTCGTCTTCCCACGACACGATTGCCCCCCGGTTGTAAAAAAACAACACTGACGACTCGCTAGTCTTAAGGAAACAACAAAGTATTCTGTGCGTCTATCGTTTGCAAATGAACCGAGTCACGTCCAACCACATTGTGATCACACCGCCCGCGTGCAAAATGACTCACCCCAAAGAATGGGCTCAAAGTATCGGGCATGCTAGCCAAGCCCTAGCCGCTGACGTTGATAATTCCCTGAAGTCACGTCCGAGATCCATTCAGAATGTTCCAAGTACCAGTGAACCGTTTGCTCCAATCCAGACTGAAAATCAAGCGTCGGTCGCCATCCCAGCTTTTGGTCGATTTTCGTAGCATCGATCGCATAACGCTGGTCGTGTCCCGGACGGTCCTTGACAAATTGAACCAAATTTCGACAAGGATGATGTGGCAAGTCGGGACTAATCTGATCGACAGTCTCGCAAATGCGTTCGACTACTTCCAGGTTCGTCAACTCGCAGTTACCACCCACATTGTAGGTTTCGCCCGGCTCACCACTCGTCAATACCGCAGCAATCGCTCGACAATGATCTTCGACGAACAACCAATCACGCACATTGGTTCCGTCACCATATACCGGTAACGGCTTGCCTTCGAACGCATTCAAGATCATCAAGGGGATCAGTTTTTCTGGAAACTGGTACGGTCCGTAATTATTACTGCAATTTGTAATGAGCGTTGGCAGGCCAAATGTATGTTGATAAGCACGCACAAAATGGTCGGAGGAAGCTTTCGAGGCAGAATAAGGAGAATTGGGAGCGTAGGATGTCGTTTCTGTAAAATGGCCCGTCGAACCCAAGGAACCAAAAACCTCGTCCGTAGACACGTGCAAGAAGCGAAAAAGATCCTGTCGATCCTCCTCCAAGGCAAACCAATAATCTCGCACCGCCTCCAACAGCCGACAAGTCCCGACGACATTCGTCATGACGAACTCTAACGGCCCATCGATCGAACGGTCGACATGTGACTCGGCAGCAAAATTGACAATGGCTGACGGTTGATGCTTGGAAAGAAGTTCACGAACTAGATCCGTGTCACCAATATCACCATGGCAAAACGTATAACCTGGGTGCCTGTCGACCGGTGCCAAAGAGGCCAAGTTCCCCGCGTATGTTAATTTATCAAGGTTCACCAGCTGAGCAGATTCTTCCGCCAACCACATCCTTATGAAACAACTACCAATGAACCCCGCACCTCCCGTTACCAATATCTTCTTAACGTTTTCTGAGGCCATGGAACCTGCCTGACGTGATTTCTTCTGACGGAATTAAGATGATTGAGCGTACGGTAGGCTTTTCATGATTTCGCATCAACGTCCCATTTGCAACCCGTTGCACAAAGTTCCCGAGAGAAACCCCAGGCACAACGGCAGGATCCATCATGCTGTCACCAACCAGCCCCCACTAACCTACATTCATTATCCCTCCAAGTCACCGTGCAGGTACCGAACAATCCTGCTTAGTTCATCGGGTAGGTCTGCCGAAAACTCTAACCAGCGGTCATCACATGGGTGGCGCAGGCGCAATTTAAACGCGTGCAGCGCCAATCGGTCCAGTGCGATTTGGTCGGGATCCTGAACGACCGTATGGTTCGGCACCAATTCTCCCAATGTAACCCTGGACCTACCTCCGTACAGTCGATCACATAACACTGGCGTACCGATCGATGACAAGTGAACACGAATTTGATGTGTCCGACCTGTTTTAGGAAACACATTGACTGTCGTGAATCTTCCGAAACGGTGTGCCACCTCGTAGAAAGTGGATGCGTCTCGACTCGTAGCATGTCCTTCGCGAATGCACATCTTCTCTCGTTGATAAGGGTGCACACCAATCGTCCGCTGTATGACATCACGGTCTCGATCGGGGACGCCTTGCACAATGGCAAAGTATTGCTTTTCTACATCACGCTGTTCAAATTGTTTGGCCAGCGCCAAGTGCGCCGCATCGTTTTTGGCAACCACCAATACTCCACTTGTCTCCCGATCCAGTCGATGCACAATCCCTGGCCGAGTTGCACCTCCTACCTGACTCAATTTCGAAAAATGAAATGCTAGAGCTCCAGCCAATGTGCCTTGCCAATGTCCTTTGGCCGGGTGCACTACCATGCCAGACGGTTTATTGACGGCGACAAGATGATCGTCCTCATAGAGGACGTCCAAGGGAATATCTTCAGGTTGGGGGCCTTCCCGTGGTATTTCGGTCAAAGAAACATGAATCTTCTGTCCGGGTCGCAACCGCCACGCTGCCTTCGTTCGACTCCCATCTACCGTAACCTGAGCCGCATTGATGGCTCGCCGAAGAAAAACTCGACTGTAATTGGGAAACCGATTAGCAAGAAACACATCCAAACGTTGGCCCGCTTCGTTGTCAGCGACCTCGAGCGCAAAAACGTGGCTATCCTGGTTCTGGGAGCTCAAGATGACGGCACTTGACCATAATGCCACGAGAAGACAACGCTACTCGCCATCTCCGGCATCGAGATCGGTTGGTTGAGGATCAGCGGATTGCGTCTCGGATGAAGCGGCGTCGTCCGAGGAAGAAGTATCGGCTGGCGTGGGTACACTGTTTTGGTCGTCACTGTTTTGGTCGTCACTGTTTTGGTCGTCACTGAGACCAGGTGCGTCGAGATTCAGATCCTGGCTTCCCGTCGAAACACTTTCTTCGGCAGGACCACTGGCGGGCGCATTCAGATCAGGACCAGGAAAAGCCTCGCTTGTTCCACTTCCCCCATCGGGCAAGTCGTCGAGAAAACTGGTATCACCGCCCGCCTCGCCTGGCTCACCGAATCCACCAAACTCCATGGAAGAATCACCTGTTAAACTAACGGCCGGTTTCGGCTGCTGGTCAGAAAACCAATCGTAAAACGACTCCTGATTTCGCAGCCGTTGTGCCGCCTGGCTGGCGTGATTTCCCAACGCACTGTCAGGCCACGATTCAGCCAGCTCATCGTACCACCGCTTAGCATTTTTCAAATCGTTTCGAGCTTCCAACGACTGGGCCAAGCCAAAAATTGCACGTTGTTTTAGAAATGGTTTCTTTGCTTGGCTAACCACGTCTTCATACTTCGACTGGGCAGTCAACAAGAGCTCATTCGCTTCTTTCCGATCATCGAACAGTTCTCGCGCTCCCTGGTTGTACGTCATGTCCGCCAATCTGTAACTGGCCCACAAACCGGCTTCGGTGCCATCATATCGTTGGGCTACCTCGAGAAGCTGCGATTCGTTCTGTCGCTCGACAGCCGCATAGAACTCCTGCCAAGCAACTGCTTCCTGCAAGAATTGGCGATTTGCCATGTAAGACCAAACGCCAGCCAAAACGAAAAGCACCCCCATGGCGCCCACAATCAGACGCCCATACGGTTTAACAATCTCTATTTTCTGGGCCAACCAATCGGCAAGTACGTTCGTTTGTAGTTCGTGTCGTCGTTCTGCTTTCATCGGTGATTTACGCCTACCAATACGTCTCGATCCATGGTCCCTTAGGCAAGTCGCAAGTATACGGACGACGCTAAACGAACGTCAAGTGCGAACCTGGTTGCTTTCAATCCGACCGAAGAGTCCTTTTTTCCGGCCACGATCTACCGTTCGTACACCTCAACAGCCAAGCCTACGGTGTGTATCATGGTCCAGTGTTGTGTCAAATCGTGGAACGGCCATGGCGAAATCCAAAAGAAAAAAAGCAGTAAAACCGGCTCTGAATCCACCTCAGCATGAAGCGGTCCATACCACTACTGGCCCCCTTCTCGTGCTAGCCGGAGCGGGCACTGGCAAGACTCGTGTGGTGACGTTCCGCATTGCGGAGCTCATTCGACATGGTACGCGACCAAATCGAATCCTGGGGGTCACGTTTACCAACAAAGCCGCCAACGAAATGCAACAACGGATCCGCGAATTACTTGGCCGGCGCGATGATACTCCACAGATCTCAACGTTCCATTCGCACTGTGTTCGCGTCCTTCGTCGTCACATCACACATCTAGGATACCCTCAAAATTTCTCCATCTATGACCGCTCGGATCAACTCGCCGTGGCTCGGCAGGTTTTGCGTGAATTGCGTGTCGGCAATGAAGTTTTAAGGTCCGAAGAATTGATCGGCCGCATCGGTAGCTGGAAGAGCGCAGCCGTACGACCACCTCAGGCCGCACAGTGGGCTGAAACCGATCGTGACCACTTAGCGTCCATCGCCTATCGACGCTATCAGACCGCAATCAAAACGTCTGGCGCGGTCGATTTCGACGACCTGTTATTGTTAACAGACGATTTATTCACAGATTTTCCAGAGGTGCGCCGTGAGGAAGCCAATCACTTTGATCACATCCTGGTCGATGAATACCAGGACACCAGTCAATGCCAGTACCGCATCATCAAGTTCCTCGCTTTAGGCCATCGAAATTTGTGTGTCGTGGGCGATGACGATCAATCCATCTATGGGTGGCGCGGTGCCGAAGTACAACACATCCTAAGATTCCAGAAGGATTGGCCGGATGCCAAGTGTGTTCGCCTGGAAGACAACTACCGCTCATCACAAGAGATCCTTGAGGTTGCTAACCGGCTCATCCGATTTAACAACAAGCGATTTGACAAGGAACTTCGTTCCAATCGTCAAGGAGGATCGCGTCCGCAAATCGTGCAGTATCGCGACGAGACCAAGGAAGCTACCGGCACAGTGGCCGACATCCAGCGCTGCATGAAACGGCTCCATCTGGATCCTCGCGACTTCTGTATTCTGTTCCGGACCAACGAGCAACCACGACCTTTTGAAGAAGAGCTGCGACGAGCCGACGTGCCTTACACCCTCGTTGGCAGCACCTCGTTTTTTGACCGCAAAGAAGTTCGTGACATTTTGGCTTATCTTAAAACAATCCATCAGCCACGCGACGAGATTTCACTGCTGCGAATCATCAATTCGCCACCTCGCGGTATCGGAAAGAAAACAGTGCAAACCCTGTTAGATCAAGCGGTCAAAAAAGGATGCCCGATCTGGAACCTGATACAGTCAACGGACCACAACACCAACCTTTCTGGTGCTGGCCAAGCCTCTTTGGCAAGTTTCTGCGACCTGATACAACAACTTCAAAATCTAGCGCAGTATTGCTCTGTGAGCCAACTGGTGTCGGAGCTGATTGGCCAAATCCGATACCAGGACGAAATCGAGCGGCTGTACACCGACCCTCTCGAACGCCAGTCACGTTGGGCCGCTGTTGAGGAAGTTGTCAATGCTGCGGCAACCTTCGAAAAACGGAAGGGTAACCAGGCCGACTTACATGGCTTCCTGGACGAACTAGCCGTAGCAGCAGGTGACATGGAATCCGACAAAGAAAAGGATTTGAAACAAAACGCGGTCGCCTTAATGACTTTACATAGCGCTAAAGGATTGGAGTTTCCCTACGTCTATATGGTCGGCATGGAAGAAGGCATCTTACCTCACCATCGCTCTCTCAAAGAAAACGGCGACGATGTCGATGAGGAACGGCGTCTTTGTTACGTCGGACTGACCCGTGCCCAGGATGGGCTGACTTTGTCCATGTCCCAATCACGCATGAAATGGGGAAAGCCTCGCTCGTCGACTCCCAGTCGGTTTCTGTATGAACTGTCAGGGCAAACGGAAAAACTGTAAGATACTGCCAAAGGTAAACTTCCTGCATGCCATTTGACAGCAGCTCTATCCCACGGAGTTTTCCATGCTAAGCCTTCAGTCTGCCAGCAACCAACGTTGGTTGACCCAAGTCGACGACCATCTTGATGAGATACTCATTGACCATGCTCACTGCGAAAAAAAAGCGGCTGGAACTGCCATGAATCTCATCTTTGCTTACATCGACAATGACGAACTATGTCGGGAAATGACGACGATTATCCAAGAAGAACTAGAACATTTGCAACTGGTCCGCGATCTCCTCGAAGATCGCGGCATCCGTTTTCGACGCATCAAACCAAGCTCTTACGGAAGACAACTAAATGACCTTATTGATTGCCAAGAGCCTCAGCGGGCTGTCGACCGACTGCTGGTCGCCGGTTTAATCGAGGCCCGCTCCTGTGAACGTTTCCGACTTCTACGTGACCATTTAGATGATCACACGCTACGAGAGTTCTACGGTGGTCTATTTGAATCCGAAGCGCGACACCACACGACCTACGTACGATTAGCCGACCATTATGGGGACAAACAATTTATTGCCCAGCGACTGGCTTACCTGGCTCAAGAAGAAGCTAGGATCATTGAAACGGGAGACAGCTTGCCGCGAATGCACAGCTGAGATCACTTCTAGGCGAGCAGCAGGTCCAACGATGTCACCGCAAAAATCCCGAAACTCACAATAGCATTTACCTGAAAAAACGCGACGTTCACTCGGGTTAAATCATCCGGTCGAACGAGGGCATGTTCATAGACCAGCAAAACAGTAACGGCCAATAACCCGAAATAATAAATCCATCCTAACCCCGGCAAGAGTTGCGGTAAGAAAAAGAGCAACAACAACATTCCCAGATGACAAGTGGCGGCAATGCGCAACGCACCAAGATTACCCCAAACCGCCGGCACGCTGTACAACCGAGCCTGACGGTCGAATTCCGTGTCCTGACATGCATAAATGATGTCGAAACCAGCCACCCACAAAAAAACGGCGCTGCCCAACAGTAACGCTGGCATCAGATCTGCCGGGGATTGTGTCACCTGACTACCTCGAAGGGCAATCCAGGCACAAACAGGAGCCAACATAAGCGCGCCGCCGAGCCAAAAATGTGCAAACGCCGTAAAGCGTTTCGTGTAGCTGTAGCCCAGCAGAAACAACAACACTGGCACTGACAAGACAAGCGGCAAAACGTTCGGCAGAAACAAACAGGTGCATGCTACAAATCCAGCACTGTTCATGGCGGTAAACCAGCCAGCTTGGCGAAGCGTCAATTGCCCACTAGGCAAATGACGCGATGCTGTTCGCGGGTTAGCTTTGTCAATATGACGATCGGTAATTCGATTGAATGACATCGCAGCACTACGCCCAAATGCCATACAACCAAGAATGCCCACCAGCGATGACCATTGAAAGGAAAGGGGATCTCCTGCTGGGTCTGGAGTCGTCCAAGCCATCACTGCCGACAGTAGCGCAAATGGCAAGGCGAACAACGTGTGGCTGAAGCGAATCATTTCCAGCAGCATGCGGATGCGTGAATAGATCATGGGCGCTTGCCTTTCCTGCAAAATACTCTGCGAATCTAAAACAACGCGATCTTTAAAGCGACGCAGCTCCGCCCTCCGGACCAACGTCTTGCTCCCCCCAGCGGCGCATCAACGTGTGCTCGATTTCCAATTGATCAAGAATGCGCGCCACCACAAAATCAACCAGGTCTCGCAGGGTCCGAACTCCGTGATACCAACCTGGCATGGCAGGCAACATCACGGCCCCTGCTTCGAGCGCAAGACGCATATTCTCCAAATGCACCCGAGACAACGGCGATTCCCGAGGCACCAGAATCAACTTACGACGCTCTTTCAGGTGCACATCGGCCGCTCGATGAATCAAATTTGCGCCTCCTCCCCGGGCCACCGAACTAAGCGTGGAACCAGAACAGGGACAAATGATCATGCCACCGGTAAGGAACGAGCCACTGGCAATCGGGGCCATCATGTCTTGAAAATGGTGGTATTGAATGCGGCCTGGCTCACGAGTCCCCATGGGAAGCACTGCACTTTCGTCACTGTCGACACCGGCCAAAGAACGCGTCAAGTCGAGGCTGCTATCGGAACCACTCTTTACCAAGTCCAACATCAAGCTGCTTTCGAAGAAATTGTCGAGGTCCACTAGGATGTCCAATTCCTGCTTGAGCACAGCCTTTCCCGCAGGACTGATGGTGAGATGAACGTCATACCCCGTCGAGATTAACACCTCAAGAAGTCGTGTGGCGTAGACAGCTCCACTGGCGCCAGTCATGGCTAAGACAAATGGGTGGCTCATTTTATCCCCATGTACAACGTCGCGATTCCAAAAGTCATCGGCTGATAACTAACTTCACGAAGCCCTACAGCTCGCATCCGCTCGGCCAACGCCTCACCACAGGGAAACTCACCGACACTCTCTGGCAAGTAACGGTAAGCGTGTTCGTCATTTCGTGCCATCCATTGTCCCACACGAGGCAACACGTTCCTGAAATACCAGCCATATATTGCTCGAATGGGTTGCCACTGCGGTTCGGAAAACTCCAAAACCGCTACCCGCCCACCAGGACGGCAGACTCGAACCATTTCAGCCAACCCTCGGTCAGTGTCCGACACGTTGCGCAATCCAAACGCAACCGCAACGATCTGAAATTCATTTTCCACAAAAGGCAATTCCTGCGTGTCTGCTTCGACAAAACGCAATGTACCATTGATCCCTGCTCGAAGTTTTTTGCGTTCACCGATCTCTAGCATTTCCGCACAAAAATCAGAAGCGACAATGGGTACTCGCCCTTGTGTGCTCCGATGATACGCCAAGGCTAAGTCTCCAGTGCCACAGCATACATCCAATATAGGTCCCACACCCTGTGGAATGATCGTACGTACTGTGCGCCATCGCCAATACCGGTCCACTTGCAGCGACAGCAAATGATTCATCCGGTCATACCGTGGGGCGATCTGACCAAACATAGTCCGAACACGCTCGGAAGATTTGTCCACAGTCATCGGAAAAGCATCCACAATCTTCGCTAACAATCAGTCCACTCAATCCTGCTATGGTAAACAATCCTCCGCCCACTGATAACCGCAACCCTACAAAACGTTTAACCTGGTGGACCCTACATTACATTCCACCAAAATCGGGCTCAGTAGACTGGCCAAGAAGCAACGGGTTAGACTAGGCTTTGTTTTTAACTTGAGTCGAATGCGCTCCTAGCGGAAGGTCAAGGCTAAGCGAAAAGCCAGTGGCCCCGTGACTCAAGCAAGGACCCATTTTGGATTTTTAGGACAGAACCTCACCATCATGAAATACTGCCTGAGCCAAGTCTGTACGCTACCCGCCAGTTTTGAGCTGGACATTGAAGACTTCGCCGCGGGAGGCTGTCAAACCATCGAGGTCTGGTTGACCAAACTGGAACACTTCCTGGAATCTCACTCAGTAGAACAGGCCATCGCATTGCTCGAGGAACACAACGTGCAACTACCGGTTGCCAGTTTTCAAGGTGGCCTATTGGCCAGCCAGGGAGAAAAGCGCAAACAGCATTGGGACCACTGGCAACACCGCCTGAACATTTGCCAACAATTGAACATTCAAACCATCGTAGTTGCTTGCGATGTCCCGGCCCCCGCAGCAGCTACGGACCTGCAACGAATCCAGGAGTCGCTGAAACAGCTCAGCCGTGATGCCGAACAGGCTCAAGTTAGCGTCGCCCTGGAATTCCAAGCAACGGCTGCATTCGGCAACAATCTACAGACAGCGGCTGCGTTAATCACTCAAATCCCCAGTCCTTTCATAGGGCTTTGTTTTGACGCATTTCACTTCTTTGTTGGACCTAGCAAACTCTCTGATTTGGAAGCAGTGGACCCAGAGCGACTGTTCCACGTTCAACTGTGCGATTTGCTAGACATGCCACGCGAACTAGCAACTGACTCAGACCGCATCTTACCCGGCGAAGGCAGTGTGCCACTGCAAGATATCGCCCAATGGCTAAAATCAATCGACTACCAACGGACCGTGTCCATCGAACTAATGAACCCACAAATCTGGCAGGTACCCCCTCGCCAATTTAGCGAAGTCGGCCTGGCGGCACTCAACCAACTGTTCGAACGGTGACTCTCTACTGCGTGTTGGCAATCAAAACGCTACGTCGGTTCACCGCCCAACCTACGTTATTCTCTCAGCAACGGAATGGGACGTCGTCCTAGGGAATCGCGTAATTGAAAACAGCGACGTAGTGACAAGTCGTTCCCAACATCACCATCACGTGCCAGATGGCGTGGAAGTTGTAGCGTTTGTTGTCGATCTTCCAAAAGATAGTTCCCACGGTGTAACAGGCACCGCCGATCAATAACCAGGCGAACGCCGCCACAGGAACAATGTCCAACAGATGCCGAAGAGGCAAAACAGGTATCCAAGCCAACAACATGTACAACGCCAAGCGAACACTGTTGACATGACGACGCAATACGACTTTCGAGACGAAACCGGTCAAGGCAGTCAACCAGATCAATCCTAGCAAAGGAAGCCCAACGTCGGACCGACCATAAGTGATGGCCCAAGGCGTATAGGAACCAGCAATGAACAGGTAAATTACCCCCTGGTCCAAACGACGGAACCAACGCCGCAATGCTGGCTGCGTGATCAAATGAGAACAAGTTGATGCAAAATAGACCGTCACCATCGTGAGCAAAAAGATGATGCAACCAGACCGATGCCATACATCTCCACGCGGAAGCATATAGCACAACATGCCTACCGTACCTAACAAACTCAACACAAACCCAATACCGTGTGTCACACTGTTGGCAATTTCTCCGGGCATGGCACGTAAAGCCAGCATCGCCGTTCGTATTCCTCGGTAAGAACCGTACAGTCGGCGTGCAATGGCTAGTTTGGGTAGAACTTGAATCGTGTTATTCATCGCTGGTTTACCGTCCTCGGATAGTCAGAATGGAAAAACTCAACAAAAAAGATGGATGGTCAGGTAACTTACAACGCTTAAAACTGCTAACCGAAGGATCGCTCCTCC
Organism: Pirellulaceae bacterium; assembly: GCA_022448645.1. Next base: position 1,932 of record JAKVBZ010000040.1, on the reverse strand, counting down.
TGTCCCTATTTGCTCTCGTGCTGCTAAACCACCAACATTTCTCAGGAGCTGCCATGCCCCAGCATGGCCGTCATTGTGATTAATGATGCGCCCCAGGTGAGAACGTTAGGCCTGGCGGACACACACCGCATCAGCAGTCAACCAATCCTCTCGCAATCTTCTGAAAAAACGCTTTGCCCTGAAAAACGGCTGCCCCGACTTTTCAGGCTCCATCCACAAAGCTATCCGCACACCGGAAAAACTTTGCAGCGGGTTCATGATCCTTGTGAGTTCCCAAGAATCATCGCATGGTAGGTGGGTAGGTTTTATAGGTGGGAAATCTTGAGGCAGGGCTGGACGACCACAAAAACTGGCCCTGTCCAGGACTATCTAGTGTACCTCATTTCAAGGTGCTGCCCAGCCCCCCCCAAAAACGCGGGGTACACCAGCCGCTATCCACATCACAGAACAAGAAGAATTTGCTCGGAACCAACTTAAAAGTCATCCCAAAAAGACATTCGGGTCGTGCCGAATAGAACAATTGTCCCGAAAAGTGAGAAAATCAACACCGCCCGTCTGGAGTTGCAGGCTTCTAACTCAAGGCCGTTGAAATCGAAAGCTGGTCAGAGATATAGGTCAGAAGTGCAGTAGACGCCCTTTGCTCCGCCGACTTGGGAACTCGAAAAATCGAGCGAGCTGTTGCTGCAGTCACCATGTCAAAGCAGGTCGGATTTTCAATCGGCCCATTGCCTGCAACCATTTCATTCAGATTTAATCTGCAGATTGAGAGTTAGGTTAGGTTAAAAACCCGTGCTTCAACTCAATCAACAGCCACGAAACCTGCCGACGCGCAATGGAAAACCAAGCGATTGCTTAGGCGCCAGGCAAACAGGTTCGTCAAACCCACTCAAGAAGCATGCTCTCAAATATCAAGCGGGGAGCCGAGTCCTACCCGAGCAATTTTCAAGATCAGCCGGATTGCCCACCTAAGCCACGGCAAGGCATGCGTACCCGAACACTCCATTAGAACTTAAAAAAGAAGCCACACGACACAGTCATGCTTGGCCATTGCTGATCCGACCGACCACAACTGTTGCATTGTGGCCACCGAACCCAAAGCTATTGCTAATAGCTGTGCCGATCTTTTTCTCGCAAGCCTGGTTTGGTGTATAGTCCAAGTCACACTCCGGGTCGGGAGTATCGAGATTGATAGTCGGCGGGACAACCGAATGCGATAAAGCCTTGACAGTCACGATCAATTCTATTCCACCGCTTGCCCCCAGCGAATGCCCTAACTGGCTCTTCGTGCTAGAAAGGCACAACTCATACGCATGGTCGCCAAATACTTGTTTCACCGCCAGCGTTTCGGCCTTATCCCCTAAAGGCGTACTCGTGCCGTGAGCATTGATATAGTCGATTTGAGCCGGTGCAACTCCTGCATCGCGAAGCGCCCCAGACATGGCTTTCGCAGCTCCGTCGCCATCTTCGTTCGGTTGCGTTATGTGCCCCGCATCTCCACTGGCCCCATAACCCAACACTTCGGCGTAGATCCGGGCACCACGGGCTTCGGCATGGCTAAATTCTTCAAGTACCAACAAGCCGGCTCCTTCGCTGAATACAAACCCATCACGGTCAGCATCAAACGGCCGACTCGCACCAACTGGGTCGTCGTTCCGCGTGGATAACGCCTTAATGTTTTGAAATGCACTTAATCCCATGCGAGTCATGGCGGCCTCGGTACCGCCCGTCAGCATGATGTCGGCGTCCCCATATTGAATGGTCTTGAAAGCATCACCGATCGCGTTCGTGGCACTGGCACACGCCGTAGCTACTGTGAAATTCGGTCCACGCAAACCATATTCGATCGACAAATTCGAACCAGCTGCGTTCAGCATCATTTTGGGGACGGTCAGTGCAGAAACACGATCAGGCCCCTTGCTGAACAGACGAGCC
>JAKVBZ010000004.1 GCA_022448645.1 Pirellulaceae bacterium | reverse complement strand
TCCCCGGCGCGGAAGAAGGAACGCGGGCTGCACAATTAGCCGATGCAAAGCTCGACACGAAAAGCCGTTTCCTGGCCAACCTGGGCCGGCCACCGCGCGAATCGGCGTGCGAATGCGAACGTCAGAATGACGTTGAGCTGAGTGCCGTGATGACATTGCTGAACAGTCCGGCCATCGCCCATGCTATTGCTGATCCAGAAAACGCCATCACCAAATTAGTCTCGACCGAACCGGACGACCAGACATTGATCAGGAAGATCTACCTGCGAGTCTTTGGTCGGTATCCTTCGGAAAAGGAAGTCTCACTGGTACTAGATTACTGGTCTCGTATTGATGCTGATCATGAAGTCCTACTGATGCAGATTGGCGAAAGAGAAGCCAAGTGGGCTGTGAAAAAGGCTGGCTTGGAAAAAGAACGGTTTGTCGAGATTGAAAAGGCGCAGTCCGATCTGGACACCTACATCCCCGAACACAAACAGAAGAAAGCTGAGGCGGAAAAAGCTCAACAGGAAGGCATTGCAGCTGCCGATAAGGCGATTCAAGAGTATGAATCGAATGTTCTGCCGGAAAAACTGTCCGAATGGATGAAGGGATTAACCATCGATCGATTCTGGACAACCTGGCAACCATTGAAACCGACCTCGGTAGAAGCAACCGAAGGTTTTACCTTGACCGTACAAGATAACCTTTCCGTTTTGGCGTCCGGTGGGCCTGTCGCTAAAACAGATTACACGTTAACGATCCCGATCACGTCTGCAACCATCAATGGGTTGATGTTAGAAGTCATTCCACATGATTCTCTGACCAACTTTGGTCCCGGCATTCATAAAAACGGCAATTTCGTGTTGACCGAAGTGCAAATGAGTCACACGCGTACGAATAGTCCAGACGAGGTAACGCAAGTAAAGTTTGTTGACGCGCGGGCCGATTTTAACCAAAACACGTTCGATGTGAAAAATGCCATCAATGACAAGCTGGTAAGAGACGACAAGGGTTGGGCCATTGGAGGTCAAAACGGGCAAACCGGTAGACCCCATTGGGCTCGTTTTCAGCTACAGGAACCAATTGCCTTTGATGACATGGGTGGCCAGCTCACGATCAAACTCTTTTTCCAATACTCCGGTGGCGAATACCCACTTGGCTGCTTCCGTCTCTGGACAACCCATTCGAGTCGACCTCTCGAACTCGGCCTGCCTGCCGAAGTAGCCGCGGTACTGGCTATGTCACCGGAAAATCGATTGGAGGAACAAAAATCGCACCTAATGCAATGGTTCCGTGATCAACAACCCGACTATTACACCCAACGATTTGCGCGGTTCAAGGAGTCGCGTCCTTTGCCGTCAGACAAAAGACTGCAAGAGTTGACTGCTACCCTGGAAACCACTAAACAAGAAATTCCAGTCGATCCACAAATCATTCAGTTACGCAATGATGTCCAGCATTCTATCGAACAAACGATCCATCGTCGCCTGACAGCAGCCCAAGATCTTACCTGGGCATTAATCAATAACTCGGCATTCCTTTTCAATCATTAATTTCCGTTAACAGACGTCATTATTAAGTCTCCACAGGTGCACCATGTTCAGAATTCCGGGAACTCAAGGCAAGGACTTATGCGATTCTCATTTAGGCAACACACGACGTGATTTTCTGCGCGTCGGAGGTGCTGGAATGCTGGGCATGTCGCTCAATACCCTGCTGCGCGCTCAGTCCGCTTCGGCCGGTAGCCAATTGGCTGGAATCTCGGGCTGGGGTCAAGCCAAGTCCGTGATCATGTTGTACCTGCAAGGCGGTCCCAGTCATTTGGACTTGTGGGATCCCAAAGAGCCTGACTCAGTACCGGACAACGTCCGTTCCACTTTTTCCAACATCTCGACCAAAGTCCCGGGCATCCAGTTCACTGAGATATTGCCACGTCTTGCTGAAGTGAATGACAAGTTCACCATGATTCGCTCCATGAGCTACACACCTGTGGGACTGTTTAACCACACAGCTGCCATTTACCAGATAATGACTGGATACACGACCGACAAAGTCGGCCCGTCCGGCCAGTTGGAACCTCCGACACCCAAGGACTTTCCCAACTTCGGCTCAAACATTGTCAGATTCAAACCCACAGACGAACCGATGCTTCCATTCGTCATGATGCCACGCCCGCTGCAGGAGTCCAACGTGGTCAATAAGGGAGGTACGGCTGGATTCCTGGGCAAAGCATTTGATCCCTATTATTTGTTCCCGGCAGGAGGCGATATGGACATGTCCAAAATGGACAACATTAAGGTCGACGATTTGCAACTTCGACCAGATGTTTTTTCCGTACGTCTCAATCGACGCGCTAGCTTGCGCGAGGCAATCAGTGCGCAATTACCCGTCATCGATAAGGCCGTCGATCAGTACAATGTCGATGAATTCTATTCGCAAGCACTCGATCTATTGGTCAGCGGCCGGGCCCGAGAAGCATTTAACCTGTCCGCAGAAAGTGACTCTCTGAGAGACCGTTACGGTCGAACCACGTTTGGCCAATGCTGCCTGTTGGCGCGGCGCCTTGTCGAAGCGGGAACACGTGTTGTCGAGGTAGTTTGGCCTAAAGTCGCCAACTCGGACAACCATAGCTGGGATCACCACGTGGGGCTGACAGATCGCATGAAAAAACAATCCGGTCCGATGCTCGACAACGGGTTGGCAACGTTATTCGAAGACTTGGACGAGCGTGGATTGTTGAATGAAACGCTCGTGGTAGCCATTGGTGAATTTGGCCGCAGTCCACAAAAAGGCGTGTCTACGTCAGGCAACAGCAACAGCGCCGACGGTCGCGACCATTGGCCTTACTGCTATACCAGCGTCATCGGTGGTGCAGGCATCAAGCAGGGTTATGTCCACGGCAAATCTGACAAAACGGGTTCAGCGCCATTAGAGCTACCGGTGCATCCTACCGAGGTCTTGGCGACGATCTATCACTCATTAGGTATCGATCCTCACACGATCGTCTACAATCACCTGAACCAACCACGCGAGCTGGTAAAAGCACAAAGCGTCGAATCATTGTTTGCTTAGGACAACTAGGTAAGAATTGCTGTGGTCCTGCTAGGAGTCTGTGGTGCTCACCAATCGGCGTGGGTTTACATTGGTAGAGATTTTGGTGGTCATCGCGATCATCGCAATTCTGATTGCTCTCTTGTTGCCAGCCGTACAATCGGCGAGGGAGGCAGCCAGAAGATCTTCGTGCCAGAACAATCTCCGTCAGATGGGAATTGCAACTCACAATTTCCAGTCCGCACTAGGAATTTTTCCACCAAGCTTTGTTATTGATCCGGGAGCCATACTATTCACGAACAACGGTTCGTGGTCGATACATGGACGATTGCTTCCCTATGTCGAACAAGGAAATGCCTACCTTCAAGTTCGACTTGACTTGGCATGGGACGATCCAGTCAACAAGTCGACGGGGGTTCCAACCATGCGCATTCCTATCTTTATGTGTCCCAGTGAAGTTAACGATCGTGTACGAGTGGATTCGAACGGCAAACCGAAAGTCTATCCGCAAAATTACGGCTTCAATTTTGGCAGTTGGCTGGTATGGGATCCTGTAAGCAACGAGGGTGGAGATGGAGCGTTCTTTGTGAATAGCCGCCTGACGCCCGCTAGTTTTCGAGATGGTCTAAGTAATACTCTGTGTGCCGCCGAAGTTCGAGCCTTCACTCCCTATTTCCGCAACACATCTGATCCCGGCTTCGTTGTACCAACTTCGTCAGCAGACTTAGCCACCTTTGCCAGCGGTGCTCAGTTTAAACTGGGCGCAAGCACCAATGAAAACACTGGCCATACCGAGTGGCCGGATGGACGGGTCCACCACAGTGGGATCACGACCGTTTTTACTCCTAATTCACATGTCGCCTATCAACATTCAGACGGACGTAGTTACAACATCGACTTCAACTCACGCCAAGAAGGAAAAAGTGATTCACAGCCTACGTTCGCTGCAGTCACCGCCAGAAGTTTCCATCCGGGTGCAGTAAACGTCGTCATGATGGATGGTTCCGTAAGGACTGAAAGTGACCAAATTCATCTCGTGGTCTGGCAAAGTTTAGGAACGAGAGCGGGCGGCGAGGTCCTCAGCGATCCACCATTCTAGCGCAATAACAACATGTAGGTTGAACTAAGACCGCGTGCGTGGTCGCCGGAAATAGCTGTAGGCAACCGCTTCGATTCGAAACATGAGGGTCTCCCTGAGTTTAGCGAAGGATCTCCGTGAAGCACGGCTCACACCTACGATTCTTCGAGCACTACGCTTACTCAGAATGATGCAACATATGTGATTGGAACACTATTCGACAATGGTATGGTTTGTCACGAATCGGCAAGTCCGTCCTACAGAGAAAAACAATGATCATGAACCACTAAAAGCGGTTTCCAGCACTGCTGACAAAAACGTACGATGGCGTTTCCTGGTCGGTTGATCGTGTGACTCGATAGACTTCGTACTCACATTTTAAAGACGCTTCTAAACTCTCACTTTTTCCGTTTCGCGCACTGCCTGCTGGCGAGTCACAGCCAGCATATGGTCAAGGTTTCCATCGAGGCCCGCACGACGCGCGTCGAGCTGTTCCAAAGATTCTTGCCGGCCATAGATAATCAGCGCATCACCGACTTCGATCAATGTCTCACCTCGTGGTGCCCCCACATAAGTACCATCGGCTCTTTCAATTCCCAGAACCAAAATCCCTTCGCTGGCTAATTTAGCCTGAAGCAATGTCTTTTCCACCAACCAATCTTCGGCGTCAATGTACATTTCCCAGACAACAAAATCGTGAGCGAACCGCAACAAACGATGGTAATCTTGGACGTCGATTCGCGACCACCGTTTAAGAGCCCACATGTTCACACCCCACATGGCACGCTCGAAGATGTTAGCGGTAGCGAAATACCACAAAGCAGAAATACCGAACAGTAACACACCTAGTCGGAACCATATCGAATTCCACCAACTATTGTCGGCTCCCGCCGTCAAAAACGACATCAATACCGAGGGCACCGCCACGACCATTCCCGCATGGCCCAACAGCATCAAATACATGGTAATCCGGCGGCGCACAGGATGATTGACGATCTGCTCTGACTCGTCGGTCGTAAAACCGGAGCGCGTGAATGCCGAAAGAGCCTGAAATTCAGCGAGATCTTTTGAAATCCCGGTCAACGTCAAACCGACCGATGCGATTCGGACGATGATTACGGAAACAGCGAGCACTAATAAGACAGTAAATACTGCGGCCATAGAATCGTCATACCGGTGATCTGCGGCCTTGACCAGGGGTCATACGCCAGGTGAGTTGCCACGTACCGGCACTGCTGCCAAGTTTACGTCCGGCATCTATAGAATTACTACGTGGACTATCTCGTACTCCTGTCAGTTCGGCCCACATTTAGACGTAGACTGCCATCTCACTCGCCATACCGTGCCAACTTTTGTTTTAGACCTGGCCGATCAAGCACTTCTTTGTTCACGACATGTTGAGGAGCTTGTCCGTGAAACACGTCGAGTACTGCCTGGCACGCGCCACGACCATTTCCCAATAGGACTTCCTGGGTACCTGCAATCGAATGCGGAAGAGGGATCAAGTTGTCGAGCTCCAAGATTGGGTCATCCATCTCAATCGGTTCCACTTCAAACACATCCAAGGCGGCACCGCGTATGTGTCGTTCTTTCAAGGCTTGCGTTAAGGCTCGCTGGTCAACAATCGCTCCGCGTGCTGTGTTCACCAAAAAGGCCGTCGGTTTCATCAAATCCAATTCCCTTTGGCCAACCAGTCCCCTCGTTTCCTCATTTAACAGACAATGGATTCCAACGAAATCCGACTCTGCTAACAATGTGTCTAAGTCCACCAGTTCGACACCACATGCAGCCGCTCGGTCTGGTGGACAATGTGGGTCAAAGGCCAAGCAGCGCGCTGGCTCAAAACCGGCTATGAGCTTCACAAAATCAGCACCAATATTTCCCAGCCCAATCGTTCCGATCGTTTTACCGGTCAGGCTACAGCCGATGATCGTTTTGCTCTCACTCCACCGACCTTCTCGTAATAGCTGACTTTTGGGGAAGATTTGTTTTGCCAGTGCGAGCATCAGAGCCAACGTCCCCTCAGCAACACCACGTCGCACGCCTTCCGGGGTGATTGACAGAATCACGTCGTTCCGCGTACAGGCATCAACATCAATCATGTCATATCCCACACCAAATCGGGCAATCACGGCCAATCTTTCAGTGTGAGGCAGATTGTTGTCGTTAAACTGCGGATAGAGTGTGATCACCGCATCCAAGTCGGCAATCTGCTCCGGAGGTGGCTCGGCGCAGTACTCTGACAAAAACTCATAGCTGACTCCCGGTTCAGCATCTAACAAGTCCAAACCAATATCACCAAATGCCAAACTACCATCACTAGCCAAAAAATCGTTGGTAATCCCAATACGGAATTTATCTGCCATAGTATTGATCCGACGTTTTGAAGTTACTATTTATTGACTGGACATCGACCTGACGTCACATTTATTGGCACTGAATTACCGACCGCGGTACAAAGACACAAACTTCGGGCCTGCCCATTATTCGTGATCGGCCTCACGCACGCGGACCTGGTCGGCTGTGGGGAAGTCCTGGGGCAACTTCTGTGTGACCCGTCCCGTGGCAGCCCATTCCGCACCTCGCTGCAGAGTGACAATGAAGCCCACGCACTGCTGTGAAATCTTGGCGTGTCCCATGGGGGTATGCAGCACACGCCCCTTGCCGTACTGGACTGACATAATCATTGGCTCATGCCGGCCTGATCCACTCATGTCCTTAGCCGAAAATGCCGTGGCCAAAACTTCCATATTTTCCGCGGGACCTCGCAACCTGTCGTACAATTCGTCTTTGGAGTGCATCCAGTAAGCGGGCATACCTCGCGTGACCGGATGATTGGGATTGCGAACGATCACTTGGAACGGATGTCGTGGACCATGATTGCCACCAGGTCCGACAGACGTGTCCCGAACCAATTTATCTTTGCCCGTGAAGAAAACGTAGGGACCGTGCTTCTCAGTTCGACCTCCCCAGCCACCGAGGCCAATCATCCTGTTGTATTCGAGCCACTCACCAAAAGCGTTATTGGCTGCGTGTACGACAACGAACCCACCACCTTCTCTGACAAAACGAACGAATCTTTCCTGAGTAGTTACGGGCCAGGGAGCACCGTTGTAATTGGAAACGACAACGTCGTATTGGCCAAAATCTGGTTGAAAATCAGGATCGGTGCCCTGCGGTACAGACGTTGCAAACTCAGCCGTAAATAATCCAGTCTGCTCAAGGTAAACCTTCATCATTTGTGACGTCTCTGGCCAGTTCTGGTGATTATTCTGGCCATCCACAATCAACGCTTTCAGAGGAGGCTCAGCCAACACCGAGGATACGACACCAACAAACAGAACGACTGAAAAGAAAACTGTACGTTGACTCACAATTAGACTCCTACTACAGGAATATCTGTTTACGATCGATTGACATCATTGTAACGGGACTGGAGAGAGTTTTCATCAACCCGCCTAAGCCGCCCACCGGGCGGCGATCACCGCAAAATTACGGCAGTGTATTCTTTTCAAAAATAGCCACAAATCAGGAACATCTGGCCTACCACACTAGGGCACACAACGGCCGCTTCGTTGCATATCCTGCACGCAAACATTCCACAACCTTTCCACCCGTTGTTTATTTCTCGATGGGCGTACGAGCAAAGATTGCCAAAAAAGCAACCGTTCCTGAACTTCCCAGTAACCAATTGGCTGTCATCAACGTATTGCCAGTGACCGACAACATGCATGTGAAATCCAGCACCAAGATCGTCGAACATAGAAATCAACGGTAGTTCTCATGACACGTGTGGTAGACCATCCAAACGGTCCCACGTGAAAATTCCCGTATCGTGTCCGTCGGAAAATGCAAACTTGATCGCATAGTTCCCAACCAACTCAACGTTCGTAATTCCGATGTCGTCGGGAATGTGATTCGTATCAAGCCGTTGTGCACCTGTCATTTCATCCACGCAAGTGGCACAAGCACAGGCACATCGCAGCTGTTTGGCCGGAAAGCGCCGAGGCGATTGGTCCCGCCAAGTGACTTCGATCACTCGTTCCTCCCGCAACACCTTAATGTCACTTGGTACCCGTGTTGTCATGCTCTACTTTTTCCTCGCTCACCAGTGTGCCACACGTCGCGTATCATCAGACCATCCAGATAACAACGGTCGTCAATTCACCTATCCAAAATGCGTTTTGGAATCGCCAACGCGGATCTGTCGAGGTCGACCAGACGGTTTGAATTTCCGTCCAAATCCTCATAGCTCGGCCGAACATGCGTTCAAAAACCGACAGTCGATCAGATGCCAAAAAACCAACGAAAAACAGTTTGCCCGCCCGGTACGTCATAAACACAAAACTGATGTGATGCTCTACCAGCCATGTGGAAAACCGACGAGGTGCGGTTACCTGGAAATGACTGCTTTCTGGTAACGTGCAGGCAAAAGGGTATTGGTGGCTCATCACTAGACCAAATGATTGGGTTACGGGCATGGCATCCCATTGTTCGCCATGGATCACTTCCCCAATACTATCACACCCATAAGTAAAGCATAAGCATGCACTTACCTCACGAAGACTTCATGGCCGCAGACCATTGGGGAACAACGAGTTTGTTTTGAGTGAAAGATGGAATACAAAATGATTTTAGATACTTCACTCCTTGGACCGTGCCGTTCGTTCTCTGAGATGCATCCGCGGGAGAGTTCTGTCGCCTGCTACATCCCAATACGACCTGGAGGGTACAGTGCTAGTGTTAGCACCCCTGAACCCTCAACCTTCAGCGGTATGTATTGTGGGTTGCTGGGCACTGCATTGAGGCTGTGCCAATCTCAACAGTCCAGCCAAACCAGATGTTTGAGCGGGCGAGATCGAGATCGCACAAGTGGTCGCCGGAACGTCACGAATGCTTGAAGTTGGAAATGCATTTTGTGTTCCATTTCGAACTCAATCCAAGCGACCAACATTCCGGTAAGAAGAGCATTCGCTCGGTCCGGCCTATGGAACCCGGCCCACTGTCGACGACACCCTAAAAGGTTCTAGATCCCTACGTTTCAAAGCTGCGGTCGACAATCGCTGCGCCAACCGAATCACCGAACGTATTGACTGCGGTTCTGAAACGATCCAGTAACCAATCGATGGGAAGGATCAACCCTATCAATTCCAAAGGCAAACCGACAGCATTCAGCACAATCAACATCGTCACCAGACCTGCCTCTGGGATTCCGGCGGCCCCGATGGCGGCTAAGGTTGCCGTGATGGCAATGACTACTTGCTTATCAATAGAAAGGACAAACGAAGGATCGATGACGGCATAAGCTTGAGCAATAAAGATGGCTGCTGCGGCTTCATACAGCGCCGTGCCGTCCATATTGATCGTGGCACCTAGAGGTAGCACAAATTCTGTAGACCGTGACGACACACCCGCTTTTGTCTCGGCACACTCCATGGTCACCGGTAGCGTCGCGGTGGAACTAGCAGTGGAAAATGCGGTTAGAATTGCCTGGGACATCTGGCCGGCAAATTGGAGCGGCCGGCGCCGAGTAAAAACCCACAACAAAAATGCCAATGTAATACCCGCGTGTACAGCCAATCCGGTTAGTACACTTGTCATGTACCAGGCTTGTGTCTGTAGCAAAGTTAAAAATTGGCCATCCATTTGCGCTTTGGCAAAACGTGTCGCTACCAAACAAAAAATCCCTAACGGAGCCAATTTCATGAGCAACAGAATGAAGCTCATCAATGCATTATTGACACTCATAATCAATTCGGTGATCGTGTTCGTACGCTCGCCTAACGTTGTGAGCATCCCCCCGAAGACAATGCTGAAGACAATCAACGGCAAAAGATTGATCTCCACCATGGAACCCAAGAGATTGTTGGTAAACATCATGAGGACAAGGTTCTGGAAAATCTCGCCGATCGAGGGCGCGCCGGAAACGACATACGCTTCGACAATACTATCCTTGCCACCTTCTTGGGGGATGAATGCGACCCGAATGTAGTGAGCTTGGTCTGGAAGAGGAATGACAGGTTTGGTGGTATAGATTCCTGGATCCACCCCCGCTTCAAAATCACCACCCTCAACTTCTTGAAACTCATTACCGTCACCACTCCACTGAACAACAGCCCGGGCTGGCGTTTGAGCTTGCCCAATCTGATCGATCACCACGCGGACGCTCCACACACCTTCTTCTGAAATCGTGACATTCTTGCTTTCGCCAACTACCGCCGCCCGATCACCTGTCACGTTGTGCCATTCGACTTTTTTTCCTTGACCACGATTAGAAACGGCATGGGCAATGGTTTCCTCACCTTCCTTGCGCGCATCCTCAACCAAGCTACGATCGATGTTCTTTCCGGGATTAACGATATTCACCACGATCAAGCCAGTGGTCACCGCAAATACAGTCGTGCATAGGTAATACGTGATCGCGTAGGCACCTGGACGACCTAGTTTGCGAACGTCTCCCAAACCTAGTATGCCGCTCATCACACTGGCCATGACAAGTGGCACAACGACCATCTGTAGCAGGCGCAGAAAGACCTCTCCCCCCACATCCAACACGGCAACGACGGGACCAAATTGCTCACCCATTACTGCTGGCCCAATGATGGCGACGGCAACTGCCGAAAGGATGGCGCCAACAATGTACAATGTCGCGCGACCGTGTCCGACAGATTTGTTATGGGAACTCATCTGGACATTCCTCCTTTGAATTTATCAGCACAAGACGTTTACCAATGGATCATAAGTTTCTATGAGAAAAAATATAGGATTCTTTGACATTCCGAGCTTTTTCGTGAATCATTGTACCGGCTGGAGCAAACCAAAAGGAATCCGTTGTGATCATAATTCGAACCTGCTAACGTCCAACAGACCGACGATCTCTGTCATCACGGGCTCGCGGCTAGTACCCTCGGTGCATGGACTTTGCCTGTTTTTTGACAACCTCCTGAAACTATCCGCTCTGAACGTCATGGTTGACTTTCTTTATTTACCCACCGCCAAATGCTGATCAAACCAAGTCAGTACTTCGCGCACAATAGTAAGTTGGTCTCCTGTACGCTGGAGACCATGTCCGGCATTGGGAAGGATGATCAACTTATGCTGGACACCCTTCTCTTGAAAAGCTTCTTGCATCCAGCGACCATGTTTATCGGGGACCAGTTCGTCTTTTCCACCCATCACCACTAACGCAGGCGCGTCATCCGCAGTGACGTGAACCAGTGGCGAATTCTCACCAGCTTCCGCAATCGGCAGGTTAAGAGCTGGAAACTTTCGATAGACCGGCAAAGATTCAGGAGCCTCCCAAACGGCAACGCGCAGATCGGTCGGTGGTACCAAAGCAACAACGGCGGCCACTCGACTAGAAGTCTTGCCAAGTGTATCTGTCGCTGTGGGATTTCCATCATCACCAGTGGTCCCAATCATCAAGGCCAAATGCCCACCGGCACTCATCCCCATGACCGCCAATCGTTCAGAATCGACGTGAAATCGTTCAGCATGCTGCCGGATAAAACGCACGGCCCGTTTCACATCAGCAACAGCTTCGGGGATGGAATAACGTGGGCTACTACCATGTCGCACCGCCATCATCGTGTATCCCTTTTCGAGATAGGGGTGAAACAGCGGTGCCATCTTCTCGGGAGGTGCCCAGCGCGAATACCAACCGCCGCTGACCATGAATAAAATCGCCGCACCATTCGGCCGGGATTCCGGTGAGTAGACGTCCATCGTCAAGGCCAAACCATCCTTGTGGCCGTAGACTACGTCCGGCTGAATCTTTGTGGCCAGAGTCGATTTTCCTCTAACGATTTGGCAAGATAGAAGGATTGAAAACATGAAAGTTTGTACCATCAACGAGCGGACGGTTGTTCGCCCTAGCACTTTGAACTCTCTATGCCAGAACACAGGGTCGCATCGCCCCAGTTTGACAGCTGATATTTCGTTATCAAAAAGCATAAGGTTACCTGTTCGTTCAACTATGAAAATCGTGAATGCTCTGAATGAAACATTGTAAACCATTCCACCAAAGGTACAGTAGCTGACGTGCACAACAATGAAGGCGCACACCATTTGATGAATGTTGCTATCTGCGGTTTCGGACTGATGGGTCAAACGCATGCACACTGCTATGTGCGGCACCCAAATACTAAATTGATTGCCATTGCGGACATGGATTCCAGTCGTTTGCACATGGACTTTGTCGATATATCCTCAATTCGATGTTATTCCGACATCGACGCATTGCTGAAAGATGCTGACGTGGACGTCGTCTCAGTCTGCGCACCGACTCCCTGGCATGCCCCCATGGTGACTCGTGCTCTGGCCGCTGGAAAATACGTACTATGCGAAAAGCCAATGGCGGCGAATCTGCAAGACGTGGAATCCATCCTGTCCGCGTCTCGATCAGCACCGGGCAAACTGATGGTTGCACAGGTTATCCGCTTTTGGGATGCATACGTTCAGACCCGACAGATCGTCAACGAAAACCGACTAGGTCAGGTAATCACGGCACGGTTTTATCGAAACGGACCTTTACCACATTGGTCAGAGTGGTATCGCTCTGAGGCTAGCGGAGGAGTCGTGGTGGATCTCGTCAGCCACTGCATTAATTATGCACAGTGGCTGTTTGGTTCACCTCACAAAGTAAGGGCCATCGGATCTCCGTTTTACGAACAGGAACGCGGTTTGGAATGTGTTCACGGAATTCTCGATATGGAACACTTGCAAGTTCATGTCCATGGTGGCTGGTACCCTGTGGACAGTTATCCTTTTCAGATGGGATTCGAGATCGTTTGTGACCAAGGGACCATCGCCTTCGATTCGCGTCTCGGTAACAACGTGACCCTCTTTCGCAAGGACCAACCGGAGGAAATCCTGGAGTCAAAGGGAACAGATGCGTACTACGCCGAAATCGACTACTTCCTGACCTGCATTGAAGAAAACCGGCCAGTTTCCCGGTGTCCACCCGAAGAATCGGCAATGACGGTGCAGATCGCGTTGGCACTCAATGAATCACGACGAAAAAACGGCGCAGAGATCACTATTTCGGACTAAAGCACTCACTGAAATGGACACTGTCATTCAACTCGAACGACTAAACACGGATCACCTGCCATCCGTTAGATCTGGTGCAAACATCGTGTTTCGTCACCATGGCGGTGACATGTCACTCGACTATCCAGTCCTGTGGAGCGGAATGCCAGAGACAGTGTGGTTCGGAGCTGTCGAATCAAGAACCGTTGTTTCTGCTGTTGGAACCATAAAAAAGCAGATCGCTACACCATTCGGAAGGATTTCGGCTGCCGGCATCGGTAGTGTGTACACGTTGCCTGACTATCGAGAACGAGGACTAGCCAGCCAGCTACTCGATTTGTCGCTTGCACATTTGCGTGAGGAAGGTGTGGAACTAGTGCTGATTTCGGGCGATCTTTCCATCTATCGTCGCGTAGGAGCTGTTCTCACCGGATGTTTTTTGTACTCCGAATTTTCCACGCAACACATCGACTCGCCAAGTGGTCACACAGCAATTGTGGAATACTCGGCAGAAATGGCCACTCAGATCCTCTGTCTATACGATCAGAAAATAGCCAGGTTTGAGCGAAACTTGCAAACATGGAATCTATTCGTCGGATCCGGCAAAGCTGAGGACAAACCTTGCCGGATTTTTGCGGGGATCCAGGACGGATACCCACAAGCCTACGTCGTCTCTCGGTCCGGAGGAGACGGTGTTTTCGAGATTGTCGAATCGAGTGGTCCATTCGAGTTGATCTACAAGATGCTCCCGGAAGTTGGTCGACAGTGGAACTCGCATCTAGTTCGTTTTTTCGGTGACTCGCCCGACGACGACGTTGCAACCGGTTTAAGTCAGCGCTCCATTAGGGTGGATTACCATCCATTCGCGGGAACAATGCTCGCCCTACAACCAAAACGATTGTGGGAGCGGTTTAAAATGTGGGCAGAAGATCGCAATCCGGCTGCCAATTGCCGATTCTGGAGTTCCTGGGACGATAACCATACACTGCGCATTAGGGTAGACAATACAGAAACGGAACTATCCACACCCGGAGAAATCAGTGACCTTTTATTCGGATCGAAGTCACTGGAAATTGAAAAACCGATCAGCAATGCGCTCGCACCATTTTTACCCGTGCCCCTGCCGCGATACGGCATGGACTTTACGTAGTCTTTGTAATGCCGTTGTTGACCCACCAGGTGCGTGTGCTGTGAATGAGCTTTCTGCACACAGTCACCATCGGCTGGACGATAAACGATTCGGTCGATGCGATAGACGGATAGTCATCGCTGCCACACAACCATGCTGGATCAGATCATGACTACAAATACAATCCAAGGCGTTTCGTTACACAGCGGACATCATACAACTGTCCGCGTCGAGCGAGCGGCAGCAGGAAAGGGCTGGACGTTCTGGCGAAATGGAGTCGCTATCCCAGCAACGATCCAGCACGCAGTTCCGGGGAAACGAGGTCGCACCTTGTTAGAGAGAAAAGGTTACCAGGTTGAAGTGACCGAGCATGTGCTAGCCGCACTGATGATATTGCGGTTGCAGGGTCATGATGTGGACGACGTAGATGTGCATGTCGATGGCTGCGAACTACCGATCCTTGATGGTAGCGTGCGCCCGTGGGTCGAGTTCATACGAACGAATCTGGACTTGCCGAGGGATCTGGCCGATCGTCGTACAGCGTCATCGTTAGAATGGCTAACGCCTGCACAAAAAATTTCACACAGCTGCAGGATGTGTAGCATTCAGGTTTCCCCTGGGGATCCAGAAGATCCTTCCCTGGAAATTGCTGCCGATGCTTCCTTTCATCCGCAATTCACACGTTATCGCCCCGCTGGCGAATACGCTTTTTCATTTAACTCTCGTGATCCGGGACAACTTGAAACCATTGCCCGCATGCCAACTTTTTATTGGCAGCCGTTGCAAGATTTGATGGAACAAGTTGATAAACAAAAAGCCGTGTACGAAAATAACGAAGAAGTCACCGATCCCATGTATCAAGGTGCGTCGGAGTACAACATTGTGACCCCAATACAATGCGATTCCACATATATGTGGGACTTGGCCGATAGAAACCTTTGTCGCGAAACGGCCATTGCGCAATTCAATCCAGCGGCTCATAAAGTGGCCGATTTCCTTGGCGATCTGGCGTTAATGATGAATCTACCCATTGCAGATGGCAGTGGTAGCCAGCGGCGATACGACTGCCTTAACGCACATGTTAGCCTGCTGAGAAACGGACATCAGGACAACCAAAAAGTCATGAGATCATTGTTGAGCGCGACAATCGCTTCGTAAATCATCACAGCACGAAGACAGCGATCTGGGCCACGCATGAGGTGCTGTCGTTGTTCCGCGACTAGCCAAATATGCATCTTCCAAACGGGCAAGTCAGGCACAGCCAGAACATCATTCGTTCTCGCTCACTCGATGGGAAGTTACGACCTTGGGTACCGAGGAACGGCTGACGCCCGCAGACAATAGCTGCACGAACTACTCATCCTCGGACGCATCATCTACATGACCGCCAGCAGCAAAAATCTTTTCGCGCAGCTGTTGCGTTAGATCGGGATTCTCTCGCAAAAAGGCGCGAGCTTTTTCTTTGCCCTGGCCTAGATGAGATTCACCGTAGCGGAACCAAGAACCACTACGGGTAATGATCCGATGAGCCACTCCCAGTTCAAGGATATCGCCCTCGTAACTGATGCCTCGGTCGTGCATCATGTCGAACTCAGCAATCCGGAACGGAGGAGCCACTTTATTCTTAACCACCTTGGCTTTGACACGTTGTCCCACTACTTCTTCACCGTCCTTGAGTTGTCCTATGCGACGGACGTCGATACGGCACGAACTGTAGAATTTCAAGGCACGGCCACCGGGAGTCGTTTCGGGGCTACCGAACATGACTCCGATCTTTTCACGAATTTGATTGATAAAAATTACAGAGGTCTTGCTTTTGGCAATCGCACCCGTCAATTTCCGCATCGCTTGGCTCATCAACCGAGCCTGCAAACCTACGTGGGTATCACCGATTTCTCCTTCCAACTCTGCACGCGGTACTAATGCCGCCACTGAATCGATGACAATGACATCCACCGCATTAGACTTGATGAGCATTTCGGTAATCTGCATTGCCTCTTCGCCACTACTTGGCTGACTCACCAACAGAGACTCTAACTTGACCCCCAATTTCTTCGCCCAGCTGGGGTCCAATGCATGTTCTGCATCGATAAAGGCAGCGATCCCACCTTCTCGTTGAGCCTCAGCTACGACGTGGAGAGAAAGCGTTGTCTTACCACTCGATTCAGGCCCGTAGATTTCGATAATGCGTCCACGAGGTATTCCCACTCCACCCAAGGCCAAATCGAGCGACAGGCTGCCGGTAGGAATCCCTTCGACCACATGATTCTTGCCCGAACCCAACGACATAATAGCACCTTCGCCAAACTGCTTCTCAATATGCTGTAAAGCAGTCTTGAGGGCGCTATTGTCGGTCGAAGAAGCAGACGATTTGGTCTTTTTGGCCTTGGAGGTTGGCTCTTTGGAAGCTGTCGCACTAATGCCTTTCGCACCATTCCCCTTCGCGGTCGCCACATTGCCGGAATCATTCGTTGAAGTCTTGCGTGCCATTCGATTACTGGATGCCTTTTTGGGAGTTGAATTGCCTGAAGCCGACGAGCTTGCTGCCGCGTGAGATTCCTTCGTTTGTGCGGTTGACGTCGAACTGTTTGTCCGTTGTGTGGCGACCATCCTATGACTCCTTTATGTGAGAGAATGAGTAAAACTGCAAGCGGTCAAAGACCAGCAGAGTACTGAAACTGTGTCGACTAGTGAACGTGTGAATACTTTAGGGAAATTTCCCACATCCTGCAAGCGTCGAACATCATCATTCTTCGCGACTCGCTGGACACCTTTGGTCAAGCCCAAGGATTTTCATAAAAAAAATTCTGGTGAAAATAGGCAAGATACAGGGGGTAATTGAAATTCACTGGCATTTTCCCTCACAAAATGGTGTCAAAGAGGATTGCGCAGCCATTCACAGTCTTCACGTTTGCGACCCAACCGCCTCGGATCGCAACAACCGATGTAGTGGATGCCTGTCCGAAACAAGTCAAAGCGATGCTGGCAACTCCCGGAAGTGGACGAGTTGAACTGACATCTCAAACAAAGCGTACTTCGGTGTTTTTCCAGGTATGCCGATCGCCTCAGCCAAGTTTCTAGGCCACCATTGCCATCCGTCATTCGAAACCGGCCGGAACCGTTTGTTTCCTACCAACACTCGCTGGACGACCAACGTCGTCTGACGAAGCGGCCAGACACGGCAAACCGAGCGAGGACGAGACGCTGCGCTGAGTGACATTGCCGGGAAGCCCAAAACAGTTCCAAGTGTGTTGCGAGTCGTTGTCCGACCAAGGTACATTTCATCATCTAAGTGAATGGTCGCGAGTTCTGAAGAAGGAAGGTTTCACCTTGAGAATCGCTCGAGTCACGATCCTAGGAGTCGTTTGCAGTTTCACTTTGTCCGCGGACGAATTGCTCGCACAGGTGGGGCGCATGCCGATCGATACCTCATCGTACCGCCGAACGGAGCAGCTCGGCGGCGTCGACTTTCCGACAGCAGACGAGCTTGTCGCGATGCACGAGGGAAACTACATCCTTCGTGTCCACGCAGGAGAAATCACAAAAGTGCCTGTCGAAAAAAGCCGACTACCATTCGACGCGAAATTCCACCCCCAAGGCGGACTCCTATTGCACGCACACGATGCGTTGATCTATGCAAAACAACAGACCGTACTCTCGAAATCGATGGATGGTGGTATCACGTGGACGTCCTGGACGATCGACGAGACACCTGAGGGCCTAAGCGAACAGTGGCAAGTCCTGCGCGACGGCACTTTCGTCCGCGTTCTGATGACCATTGGGGAGAACATGACCGGACCGTCGAAAGTCGAGCAATCGACCGACGAAGGGCGCACATGGAAACCTCTCACTGAGATACCGATGGACGTCCCAGGAGGCTACGCATGTCGGTATTCGCACTGGCGCATGACGAAGCTTCCCGACGAGACGCTCTTCTACTGCGTCGATCTCCGCGACCAAGAGAACATTGGCAGGAACCGCTTCCTCACCGGCAACACCGTCTTGACCGCCTACCGGTCAACGGATGGCGGCACAAGCTGGCAGGGACCGATCAAAATCTGTGAGTCCGTTGCCGAAGGAGGCTTTGCTGCTCTGCCATCGGGCCATCTGCTTGCAAGTGTGCGATTTCAGCGGGGACTTCTTCCCTCCGATAGCGTGGCTGTGCGTGCGGTCTCTAATGACAAGCGCGGCTTCAAGAATCACTTCCTTTTAGACTCGGTAGACGGTGGGCAAACCTGGAGGAACCTGCGACCGCTGACGACGGTCTATGGTCAGTGCTATGGCTATCCCGCAGCGCAACGAGACGGGACGGTGGCCGTCGTCCATGACACGCGGTACGGCCCCGGGCCAGATGCCTCCAGGGCGATGATCAGTCACGACGAGGGAAGGACGTGGGAGGACGAAGTCTATTACCTCTTCTTTGAGAAAGGAATGAGCAGTTACACACAAAGTGTCGTGCTCGCGGACGACACGATCCTCACGCTCGGTGGGACCGCCTCAGACCCGAAGGCAAAGCGACAGTGGACGGGCGCGATCGGTAATTCCCATCTCACGGCGATTCGCTGGAAACCTGTGAAGCTTCCGAGATAAAGACAACTCCTGGGGGATGCGTCAGGCCAAGTGCTGGAAGTGTGTGCTCTGTTTCGCTACGGGAATTCCAACGTTGCATCATAGACGGTAGCACATGGCGAACAGGTGAACGGTTTGGATTCCTCTCGAAACTTGTAGGCTAGACAAGTTCTCGCTATCCTGACGGCTGGTATCCGGACGGAATGTTCGAATCTGAACCCCCCAGCTGAAGCGCGGACCTTTGTGGCAGTGACGATCATGAATCGACGGGAACTATTACGCATGGCAGCCGCTTCGGGTCTGGCGACGGTCGCGACATCGTCATCGGCTCAACAATCGGCGTCCGAAACGATACCCGAAACTTGCATCTACACCGAACAGTTCCAAAGTCTCCCGATTCGCGAGGTCTGTAGGATTTTCAAACAGATTGGAGTGGATGGTCTCGATCTAACCGTTCGTCCTGGCGGCCATATTGAGCCCCAAGACGCGGAACACAGGCTTCCCGAAGCGTCAAAGACCGCGCGAGACCATGGCCTTAGAATCATGATGCTGACGACGGGAATTACCGCTGCTGACCAGCACGCCGAATCGATCCTGGCAACTTGCCAAAAACTTGATATTCGTCGAATCAAAATGGGTTATTACGCCGTTGGTGAGTTTGGACAGTTGGCCAAGCGGTTAGACGATGTACGCCGGCAGCTGGATGCGGTGGCAAAACTTGGCGCCAAGTATGAAGTCCGTCCCTGTGTTCACGTCCATTCCGGGGCAACGATCCCGTCTAACGGTTTCATGCTGTACAACCTGCTCCGAGACCTGCCACCCGACCGCATTGGCGCCTACCTCGACTCGTATCATATGACGATCACGGGTGGGGCGGGCGGCTGGCGACAAGCCATTGATTTGCTCCAGCCGTGGATTTCGCTGGTCGCTCTAAAGAATTTTCAGTGGCACAAATCCGATCGCGACAAGACCGGACAACAGCGCTGGAACAGTCGTTATTGTCGGTTACAAGATGGCATTGCCCCGATCCCGGAATTCGTCCACACCATTCACCAGGCGGGTTATCGCGGATTCTATACGCTACACACTGAATACAAGTTGCCTGTCAAACAGTGTATCCAGCTTACAACCGACGACTTTGCGTTTCTCAAGAGAATCCTCAATCGCTTGTAGTTCCATGCACCACCACGTCCTTGCAGATCAACATTGCTTGTGAGCTGGCCCGCATGAGTGACTGTTTCTCCCCAACATGCTCCCGGACATGTTGCCATGTGACTTCCAGCTTGAGGAGGACAAGGACGGCGTTCGGGTGCCAATGATCGACACGCGGGAAGGTCGGCTGACGCTGGGGCAAGAATAGGATGAACCGCTGATCTCGCTCGACATGGGGGCGACGCCCTTTCTGTAACAATACAGAACCGACGAGGTCAAATTACCCCTTCATGCCAAGTCCACATGTGCCAGTGGTGTGTAGCGAGGACCCGATTTGTCTAGCCGGCTCGAGAAGACAACCACTTGGTCCACAATCACTTTCCCTACCGAAAACTTCGCATGTTCGGCAATCAGTTCACCCAACTGTTGCGTCTGAGGGCCTTTGCCGCGGACTCGTCCCAGCGTTAGGTGAGGATGAAATCTTCGCGCTTCCGGCGGAAATCCCAATGGCTGTACCCCTGCCTCGATAGCTTGTTGGAGTGACACGACATGCTCGGTACCTGCGGAGACTCCGGTCCATACAGTCCGCGGGCGTCGTGTATCAGGAAATGCGCCAGCGCCAACACTTGTCAATTCGAACGGCTCAAACCCCGAAACCGACTCGCTCACAGCGCGACACACGTTGTGGACTTCCCTATCGTCCACATTACCAAGAAAATTTAGCGTCCAATGTAGATTCTCGGCTGCCACCCATTTCACGTGAGCCTCGGCATGCTTCAAACGCTCGATGAGTCGCGCCGCATGACCTCGCTGCTCGGCAGAGGCTTCCACGGCTACGAAGGTTCGTATGACTCCCATGCTTCCATGTCCCCGTCTTCGGTCGATCATCTTCAAGGATATGGTAGCTATTTTTGTATTGCTGCAAACGGCTGTCAAGCAATTGTCATCCATCGACGGATGCCTACATCAGCAACCAGTGAGCTGTGACGATGGATCGTTGGGTTCACTTGATGCCGAGGATTTAGGGAACGGCCCCGTTGCCACACACCCCAACTGTTGGGAGGGACACCTCCACCCGATCGCTGGTTTTCCTTGAAACTGAAAATAAAATATCATGGACCCCGAGGCTTTGCATCCACCTCAAACACTCTGGCAAGCCGGATCGAGGTCACAAAACTCGTTGCGGGAACAGCGCCAATGCTTCGATTCTAACACAGACTGCGTGTCCGAATTCGGCATCACCAATAACAACCAAATTTTCGGCAATGTACGCATTGGCTCGGTGGGGCCTACAAATCTTCGGTTCGCTGCATGCTGGACCTGATATTTCTCGGATGGTAACGTGATAGCCAAAAGATATCCCAGCAAGATCTCCATACGAAAATAATATTGCCATCATCATCTCTCACCACATAGGCAGTCCTATGATTCACGCCGACCGATTGTTAGAAAATTTTCTGACCATTTTGCGCATCGACAGTTACTACCCAAATGAAGATCCAGTCGCGGATTCCTTGCGCCCCGAGTTGGATCGTCTCGGCGTACAACTAAGTGTCGACGAGCATCGAAACGTGCTGGGCTATTGGCCAGGTGCCGGAGCCTTACAAGACCGTGAACCTATCTTGTTGTGTGCTCACATGGACACGGTACAACCGACGCCAAACATGGAACCCGTGATTCGAGACGGAACGGTTCATTCTGACGGTTCCAGTGTTCTCGGGGCTGACGACAAAGCAGCCGTAGCAGCCATCATGGAAGGATTGTCTTCTGTGGCTGACTCAGGCGTACCCCATCGTCCGGTAGAAGTACTATTTACGGTAGGCGAAGATGTAGGTCACATTGGCTCGAAGGCATTTGATGTCACACCCGTGCGCTCCAAAATGGCATTCGTGCCGGACGCAGACGGCCCAGTCGGAGGCATCATGTTGGCAGCTCCCTGGTCCCAGGGAAAACGTGTCGTCTTTCATGGACGTGCGGCACATGCGGGTATGGAACCCGAAAACGGTCGAAGTGCGATCAGCATGGCCTCTCGTGCCATCGACCAGATGCAGCTAGGACGTATTGATGAGGAAACCACGGCCAACGTTGGTATCGTCACTGGTGGAGAAGCGATCAATATCATCCCGCCAGAAGCCGAATTAAGTTTCAACATTCGCAGTTTGGAACAGAGCAAATACGAAAGTGTTTCTGCAGAAATCCTAGATCGTTGTCAGCAGGCAGCCGAAGCATTTGGCGGTCACATGGAAGTCCACCAAATCAATCGAATCACTGGATTCCGGTTTGCACCCGACGCGTCCATCATTCAATATGCCGAAGATGCGATGAATGCAGCAGGAATCAAACCGTGGACTGCGGTCACGTGTGGAGGAAGTGACGCCAACGAATTGAACGCAAAGGGTCTTCCAACTGTGGTGATTTCCGTCGGTTACTTGGATATCCACTCCAATAAGGAATCGATGCCCATCGATGAGCTGAATCGTTTGGCTGAAGTATGTGCTGCACTGATCCTCGTCGAGTAGAAGAAAGCTCAGTTCATTGGACCACCTCTTGAGATCCAACATCGTTCACCCATGGAATCCCATCACATTTTTCTTCGGAAGGAAGATCACAACTCGAGCTGCAACTGCTCAAACAAGAAGGCGAGGACATCCGCCGCCGCCTCGATACGCTTGTGCGTAGGGGTTCCGGCCCCATGCCCTGCCCGTGTTTCAACACGAATGAATACAGGATCTGCACCGGAATGGCAGTACTGAAGATTTGCGGCAAACTTGAAACTATGACCGGGAACAACGCGATCATCATGGTCGCCAGTCGTGATGAGCGTTGCCGGATAATCAGTTCCGGCACAAAGATTATGCAGCGGTGAATACTTGAGTAACATCGGGAACTGATGAGAATTATCGGACGAACCATACTCCGAGACCCAGGCCCAACCGATCGTGAATTTATGATAGCGCAGCATGTCCATCACACCCACGGCAGGTACGGCTGCTTGAAACAATTCGGGGCTTTGTGTCATCACCGCACCGACCAGTAAACCACCGTTACTTCCTCCCCGAATGGCAAGTTTGGCCGGTGAAGAAAGACGATTATCGATCAACCATTCCGCAGCTGCGATGAAATCGTCGAACACGTTTTGCTTGTGGTTTAACATGCCTGCCTCATGCCAAGCCCGTCCATATTCGCCACCACCACGAAGGTTGGGCACCGCAAATACGCCACCCGCTTCTAGCCACACCATGTTGCTGACCTGGAATCCTGGAGTCAGCGAGTTATTAAATCCACCGTAACCATAAAGGATCGTGGGATGGGCTGTGTCCGTGGATAGCTCCCGTTTGCGCGTGATAAACATAGGAACGCGCGTACCATCCTTGCTGGAAAAAAATATCTGCTCTGTGATAAAATCTGCCGGATCGAAGTCCACATCCGGTTGCCGAAAGATTTCGCTCGCTCCCGATTCCAGGCTATAGCGATAGATCCGAGAAGGTGTGACGAAATTGGAGAACGCATAGAAACACTCTCGATCTGTGCTACGACCTGCGAAACCACCCACCGAACCAATCGCCGGTAGAGTAACGTCATGCTGGTAGGTTCCATCTAATGCATGGACCTTAACAAGAGAATGGGCGTGTTGCAGGTAAGAGGCGAACAACTTGTCTCCAACGCGGCTAACACGTCGCAACACATTCTGTGTCTCGGGAATGAGCTCCTGCCATTCCCCTCGCTCGGGTCGTGTGACGTCAATTGCGATTACCCGCCGTAGCGGGGCATCCAGGTCTGTCATGAACCAGAATCGTGCATTGTCGTTGGCAACAAACACATACTCAGCGTCGAACCCCGTGATCAGTTCGACAACTTCAGCAGCGGGCAACGTCAGATCTTTGTAGAAGATCTGATATTTATCTTCCGTACCGCGCCATACCGTGATAACAAGGTAGTTCCCGTCTTCGGTAACGAAACTGCTAAAGCCCCATTTCTTTTGATCTGGGCGTTCATAGACCAACGTGTCTAGATCTTGAGACTGGCCCACCACATGGTAGTAGAGCTTTTGAAAATAATTGGTGCCAGTAAATTCGTCACCTTCCCTGGGCGCGTCATAGCGACTGTAGAAAAAGCCAACTCCATCGGAAGTCCAAGCCACCGAAGAGAATTTACTCCACTCGATCAAGTCTGGCAGTAGCTCTCGGCTGGCGACGTCGAGCACTTTCCACTGACGCCAATCCGATCCCGCAGAAGCCAAGGCAATGGCTATCAACCGGCCATCTTCGCTGGGCACCCAATCGACAAGGGCCACCGTACCTTCTTCCGAAAGTACGTTCGGATCCAACAGCACACGCGGTGTGGAATCCATCCCGTCGGCAACAAACAAGACGCTTTGGTTCTGCAGGCCATCATTGTGGGTATAAAAGTACCGGCCGCCTCGCTGAACCGGCAATCCATACCGCTCATAATTCCACAGTTTCGTCAGCCGATCTTCAAGTTTTTGACGTGAAGGTATCTGTTGCAGGTATTGAAAGGTGACCTCATTTTGAGCAGCAATCCAGGCTTTAGTTCGTTCACTGTCAGTCTCTTCGAGCCATCTATAGGGATCGGCCACCGACGTCCCATGATAATCATCCACCTGCCCTTCCCGGGCCGTAGGAGGATACTTCCATTTCAGTTCCTGAGCCATTGAAGTGGTTTCCCAATCACTAAGAAGGATTAGGGCCGTGAGGGCCATCTTCGAATAGATTCTTATGGGCCTGCCGTCACCAGACAGTGCCTCGCCACCATCTATCGAATTCGGCATGGTGTGTCGCTCTTTTCCGTTGGAACTACACAAACCGTTCGAAGACATCGGCGAAGTATTCGTCACGACGGGACGTCAGTCGTGATGCCGGTGCCAAGCCAAACCGGGACGGTCAACTCGAAAGCTGACCAGCCGTTTCTGTTCTGCCTCGGTCACATATGCTGTGCGTCCATCGGGACCGCCAAAACAGATGTTCGTAGGATGTTTTCCCAGAACGTCAATTTCACGCAGCACTTCACCGCTAGGAGAGACTTTCACCACCGTCCCTTTACCATGTCGTGTGGCATAAATATTTCCGTCAACATCGCAGCGCATGCCGTCGAATCCAAAATCCGGGAAATTTTTCAACAGTCGTTTATTGCTGAGACCATCCCCTGTAATCGTGAATGCCCAAATGTTTCGCTGTACGCTTTCGTTCACGTATAACGTTTTTCCATCGGGACTAACCTCGATTCCGTTGGTCGTTCCCATCTCGCCGTCCAACAACGTGACATGTCCGGATCGATCGATTCGCCACAACTGACCGGTGCTCTTTCCCCAGTTAGGATCACTGGCGTATAGCATGTCATCAGGTCCAATCGCCAAGTCATTCGGTTGGTTCATTTGGTCATGATGAGCTACTACTTCGACTTCTCGTGTTTTCGGATCGATCTTCCAGATGTTGTGGTTGACATAATCGGCTACGTACATGAGGCCTTTCCGGTCGAAGCGAATGCCGTTTCCGGCACCACCATCAGGCAACGTGACAAACAATTCGCCCTTGCCTTCGGGAGTCACACGACCGATGTTGGCCGCCTCACCGAAACTAACCGCAAAAACATTCCCCTGAGCGTCACACGCTGGGCCTTCGATCCCACTTGTAAAGAGATTCGGCTGTGTGAACGGTGTGCTGACGAACAAGGTTTCATCAGCCGCTAAGCTTATCGGCCCCAACGCAAAACTGAATATGGCAGATAGTAACAACCAGTGACGGCAGCGGTTGATCATCAGGATCTCCTTGTAAAGTTGGTAATGCAGTGCAGGGTTGGATGAGCGAAGTTCATTGTCGGTATTCAGTTTTCAGGATCTGAATGGTAAATCGATTCCGATGTCGACTATGAAACTTGGTCGCGGAAACCCTACTTTACAATTTGTGCATTCGATATAGCCTTAGCATACACGGCGCCATAAAGCTGGGAAACTCCTCACACTCGAAGCAACGGATGTGCTTCCACTCCACGATGATCGTGAAAGGTTATTTCGATGACAGATCAATATGCCATTGATATTGCGGCTTGTAGAGCCCGCCAGCAGCGGCTCTGGAATTCTCAGGAATGCTCCTCGCTTGATTCGATTTTGGCTACTCGGGCGGAAACTGTTCAGTGGTTGACCGGCGCTTGGGTTCCCCCGTTCTTTCGTTCGATGGCTGTGCTTAATCGCGACGGAGAAACGGTGCTCGTGGTCCCCGAGTCGTGCATGTCAGAGAATTTTGCCGCGGATCGTGTGGTCTCTTACCCCGCACAGCGACTCGCCACCATATGCGATGAGCAATCAGAACTGTGCGGCCAAGCACTGATCGAGACAATGGACAACTTACCCCAGAACGTTGGTACGGAAGCCGGAACGATGTCACAGCACCTGGCCGATTCCTGGCCCGCAACATGGAAGGACGTCTCGGAAACGGTGCTGCGATTGCGCCGCCGCAAAGACCCCGACGAAATCGTGATGCTGAACCGGGCCAATGAAGCTAACCGGAGAATGTACGAACATGCTCGCGAGACTCTGCGCCCCGGCATCAACGAATTGGAGGTCTACAATCAGCTGTCCGCAGTGGCGACCACGGAGTTGGGAGAAACGCTCATGTACTTCGGACAGGATTTCCAATGCTGTTCGATGGGTGGCCCGCCACGCAACCGAGAAGCGCAGACCGGCGAGTTGTACATTCTGGATTTAGGTGTGGGCTTTCGAGGATACCGATCCGACAACTGCCGAACATTCTGTGTAGGAGCTGAACCTGATCCTAAACAGCAACAAGCGTGGGAGATCTTGTCGAGCGTTTTCCCACTCGTGGAATCGACGGTACGGCCGGGCGTGAGTTGCAGGGATCTATACCACCAAGTCAACGACATACTCCTCGCACACACACCCTGGCAATTTGGCCATCATCTGGGGCACGGTGTGGGACTATTTGGCCATGAGGGTCCCCGGCTCAATCCAAATTATGACGACATTTTCGAGGAAGGAAACTTCTTTACCGTCGAGCCCGGTTTGTACCACGAGGAGCTACGTTTCGGTATTCGTTTGGAGCAAAACTATCTCGTAACTAGCAACGGTGTCGATTTGCTTACCGATTGGCCACTCGAATTATAGAACCACTCAATCGTATCTGATATGGTAACAGAATCGTCTGTCTACTTTGAATTCAGGAGGAGACCGCCATGCATGCTCAACGTAATACTCGACGTCACACCGATATTCGAGCCACTCGTCGTCGATTTCTCAAAACAGCGGTCGCTGCCGGCGGATTCACCATGGGGGCACCGGCCATCCTGCGCGGAAAGAATCTGAACGAAAAGCTGAATATTGCCATCATCGGCTGTGGTGGTCGCGGTGGATCGAACATGAGAAACGTGAGTTCTGAAAACATCGTCGCACTTTGTGACGTCAACGAAAACCATTTGAACGCTGCCGGCGAGGAACATCCTGCAGCGCGACGGACGACTGATTTTCGTCGCTTGTACGACCACGCAAAAGATTTTGATGCGGTGGTCGTCAGCACCTGCGAGCACACTCACGCATTTGCCACACTGCCCGCATTGCAATTGGGAAAACATGTTTATTGCGAAAAACCACTAACTCATAACGTCTGGGAAGCTCGGATCATCCGAGAAGCCGCCAACAAGGCAAATGTCGCCACGCAGATGGGAACCCAAATTCATGCTGGTGACAATTACCGTCGAGTGGTCGAGCTTGTCCAAACCGGTGCCATTGGCCACATCACCGAATGTCACGTTTGGGTCGGGCGCGCCTGGGGTTGGCAATCCAGCGAAGCCGAAGCAAAGGCACACAAAGACATCGTGTTCGTGCAAGATCGTCCGGCCAAGAAAAATCCGATTCCGACCGGACTCGACTGGGATTTATGGCTGGGACCCGCACCGGAGAGACCCTTTCATAATGTTTATTTCCCAGGGCCCAAGTGGTACCGTTGGTGGGATTTCGGAAACGGAACCATGTCGGACCTAGGTAGCCATTGGATCGACCTGCCTTTCTGGGCTTTGAAGCTCGACTATCCCCGCACCATTGAAGCGTCCGGTCCGCCAATCCATCCTGAAATCGCACCTGCTTCGATGCAAGCAAAATACACATACGGCGCGCGAGGCGAGTTGCCGCCGCTGGAATTGACTTGGTACCAAGGTGTCCACAAACCCAAACTTTGGAGCGAGGCCCAGATCCCTCAGTGGGGTAGTGGAGTGCTATTCGTAGGTGAAAAAGGCATGCTGTTATCCGACTATGGCAAGCATCTCCTGATGCCCGAAGATGAATTCCAGGACTTCCAGCGCCCCGAACCTTTTATTCCGAAATCCCTGGGACACAGCGCCGAATGGATCCACGCCTGTAAAACGGGAGCGCCCACCACCTGCAACTTTGAATACGCCGGTTGGTTAACAGAAGCCAATCACCTGGGCAATGTGGCTTATCGAGTCGGCCAGAAGTTGGAATGGGATCCTGTGCAGTTGCAGGCTACGAATACCTCCGATGCCGAACCTTACATCCGACGGGAATATCGCAAAGGTTGGAAGTTGGTGTGAGCCGACGGAACTCGCTGCGAGAATCATTGAAGCCAATCGTTTACCGGGCAGGCGTCGACGAACCCATCCTGCCGGCGCCTACGGCTGGGCAGTAAACGATCGCAGAGCAACGTCTCTCTAGAAAAATGTGCCTATCCTCGTTGCCACGCTCCGCCTGGCAACGGATCGTAGGACTCAATTGCCATTCAACTCTTTGACATAAATGTTACGGAAATACAACGTGTTTCCGTGATTCTGCAATTCGATGGCACCCGTTGAATAAATTGGCTTGTCACGCTCCCAGTAGTTTTCCAGTACCACGTTGTCCACAACAAGTTGGCCGTTGAGCTTAATGGTCACTCGTTCACCGACCATCTTAATGTAGAAGGTGTTCCATTCGCCGATCGGGTTATCTGCCATTACAAGTGGGTTGCTGGGGTGATTTTGGTTGTTGTAGAGACCGCCTGAGCCAATTTTGCGTTGTCCCGCATCCCAAATCTGAATCTGCGGGGCTCCGCGCACGTAAATACCGCTGTCCCCTTTTTCATGGATCTTCCAATCCACATACATCTCGAAATCCCCATAGTCCTTCGCCGTGCAAAGGTTTTCACCCTTCCCATCAAAGACGATCACGCCATCGACCACCTTCCAGTGGGCACGCATCGATTCGTCGGCCTTCGCTTGGGCTACAGCTAACTCTTCGTCGCTCATTTCCGCGCGTTTTTTAGGGTCACCCACAAGTCCTTTCCATCCGGTGAGGTCTTTGCCATTGAAAAGCACCCGGAATCCTGCGGGCGGTTGGTTCAATCCCTCTGCCGACTGCGCAGGGAAAGCACTTGCTATAGCTACGAGAAACATTGAAACCACTATCAAACAACGTACTGAAGGAAATGTCTTCATCGTACAGGGGGTCCTTTCGTTGAAGAACGAGGTCAAACCGATTAGGCTTTGGTTACCAGCGACAAACCGAAATCACTCTCAGGAGTCATCTCATGCGCAATCGCCAAACGAAGCAATTTACCAATATGAGCCAATCCGACGGTCAGGGCAACATCTCGACAAGAGGAAAAGGTGTTTCTAGACGCGATTTCCTGTCGGTTGTGTCAGCAGCCGCCACAGTCTCTATTGTCTCCCGTTCAGTCCTGGGCGGCGCTGGGAGGGTAGCTCCCAGCGATCGTGTCAACATCGGCAGCATCGGTGTCGGTGGGCAAGGACTGAATGACATGCAAGCATTCCTAGGCATACCAAACGCCCAAGTTGTTGCCGTATGCGACATTCGGCGCGAATGCGATTACAGCAAATTTTATTACGGTGGAGTCGCCGGACGTGAGCCGGCTCGCCAATTGGTGAACGATACCTATGCGTCTCAAAAGAACGTTGCTAAGTACGACGGCTGCGCCAGCTACGTTGACTTCCATGAGCTGCTGCAGCACTCTGGATTGGACGCGGTCCACATTGCCACGCCGGACCACATGCACGCCATCCCTGCCATGGCCGCCATCCGACAAGGCAAACATGTTTATTGCCAGAAGCCTCTAACCTACACGGTTCGTGAATCGCGCGAGTTGGGACAAGCTGCACGCCAGCAAGGTGTGGTTACCCAGATGGGACATCAGCTACACGCCACCGACAAACTGAAGCGTCTGGTGGAGATGATCCAATCAGGTGCGATTGGTCAGGTTCAGGAGATTCACTGCTGGGCTGGTTCCACCTATGGCGGGCTAGCACGTCCTGAAGACACGCCGCCTATTCCTGATGGTTTTGAATGGGACCAATGGATCGGTCCGGCTCCGTTTCGACCGTACCATCCAGATTATGCTCCCTTCCGATGGCGGCACTGGAAAGACTTCGGTACGGCTTCGCTGGGAGACTTTGGTTGCCACATCATGGATCCCGCCATGTGGGCCGTAGGCTTTCCCGAAGCGATGACCATCGAGGCCAGTTCCTCGCCGCATTTCGAGGACTCCTACAGTGTGGCCAACATCGTCCGGTATCGGTTTCTTCCGCCCGGTCGTTCCACGGCCATCACCCTCACCTGGTACGATGGCGGACTCAAGCCATTTCGTCCTGCCGAATTGGAATCGGGACGAGATCTACCAAACTCGGGTGGCATGTACATTGGTGATCAAGGGACGATAGTTGCTAGACATGGAGGTGACGCCCAATTGATTCCGGCAGCGAAAATGGAAAAGTATTCTTTGCCGGAACCTTTCCTACCCCGCGGGGAAACCCATTATGAGGAATGGGTTCGTGCCTGTCAGAGCGGCCCTTTACCACTCTCTAATTTCAGTGACTACGCCGGACCACTCACCGAAATGGTCCTGCTCGGCAACATCGCTATTGAAACTCAAAGGCGGCTGGAATGGGACAGTCGATCGTTTAAGATCACCAATGACGAAGAAGCCAACCGGAGACTCCACCGCGAATACCGTGAAGGTTGGACTCTATGAAATCGGTTATTGCCATTGCAGCTCATCCGGACGATATCGAGTTCCTCATGGCTGGGACGCTAATGCGACTCGGCCAAGCCGGCTATCAACTGCATTACATGAACGTGGCAAACGGCTCGGTGGGAACGACGAAGTTGGCTGTCGAGACCATTGTTCAAATACGTCGAGAAGAGGCCATGAGTGCTGCGGCTCAACTGGGAGCGACATTCCATGACAGCCTTTGTGACGATATCAGCATTTTCTACGATCGCCCTACCTTGGCTCGCGTAGCATCGGTGATTCGTCAAGTACAACCTGACATTGTGCTGACCCACTCACTCAGCGACTATATGGAAGACCACACGAATACTTGTCGCCTGGCTGTGACAGCTGCGTTCAGTCGTGGCATGCCAAATTTCGCGGTCGAGCCACCGTGCGATCCAGTACTGAAACCGGTCACGATCTATCACGCCCAACCGTATTCTCACTACGATTCTCTTCGACAACTGGTGCATCCAGAATTCTTTGTCGACGTCACTGAATTGATCGCTGAAAAGACATCTCTACTGGAGTTGCATCACAGCCAAAAGCAATGGCTGGACGAAAGTCAGGGGCTCGATTCTTACCTTGCCACCCAACGAGACTTGGATCGCCAGTGTGGTGAAATGTCCGGGCGGTTCGAATATGCTGAAGGCTGGCGACGTCACTCTCATCTCGGGTTTTGCGGCCCAGACGACGACCCTCTTCGAGATGCCCTGCCCACGACGGTGTGCAACTAATTGGGATACCCATGAGCGATTTGGTAAGAACGGAACAACCGTCGAAGGAAGAGGTGTGAATTGACTCTCTTATTGCAATTCGCCTTCCTTACCAAGGTCAATTTCTTCCGGTGTCGCATCACGTACTTCAACAATGTTCACGTCAAAACAAAGCCTTTCCCCAGCCAGTGGGTGATTCCCATCAACGGTGACGCTTTCATCACCAATCTTAGTTACGGTGACAGTCAGCTCTTCACCCGATTCGGACTTCGCCCGAAACTGCATACCGATTTCCAACACTTGCTCGTCTGGGAAATAACTGTGTGATATTTCAGACACCATGTCCTCGTTGCGTTCTCCAAAGGCTTGGCCAGGATTGATGTTCGCCGTGAATTGGTCACCCATAGATCGACCTTCCAGCGCTGCCTCCAGACCGGGCAGGATTGGAATGACACCATGTATGTACGTTAGCGGTTTCCCTTCTTCGGAACTACCCAATTCTCTCCCGTTTTGATCGGTGACCTTGTAGACAATCGACACAAATTTATCCTGAGATATTTGCATCACAAATCCCTCCTTTGACTCGGCCTTTTAAGACAAGTTGAACGGTAAATCTTGCCGGCGTTGCCCGAAGAAACTCAGGGTTGACAGCACAACATGTGTCTTTTCTCTGTAACAGCAAATAATTGCTCTGAATCGACCTATTAAAAACATCAGTCCATTCAATCAGCAGTGCAGTCAGGCAAAGTCCTAACATTGAATTCACCGGTGGCTGTGTGATCTGGGGCTCGCATTGCTGACAGTCTACTTATCCATGCGTTCCCGCACGCGATTCATCAATATCGTCGTCGTCCTCCGCCTCCACCTCGACGTTCCTCACGGGGACGAGCTTCATTGACCGTCATGGCGCGGCCATCAATCCTGTGCAAATTCAAACCTTCGATTGCCTGTTGCCCCGCCTGGCTATCAGACATTTCGATAAAGCCGAACCCGCGCGAGCGACCAGTTTCGCGATCCTTTACAATATTGACCGATTTCACATCGCCATATTGGGAGAAAGCCTGTTCGAGCGCTTCTTCAGTCGCATCGTAACTTAAATTGCCTACATAAATTTGCATTGAATGACTCCTTTAAAGAATCGAACCGATTGAACTATGAACAACGCTGACACTCTTACAAAGTGATGATGCAAGGCAAGCCGTTGTTGCCATCGCCTACCGCAAGGCACATCACGCATGTGATACACACCTTACAAATTCAAAGTGCGCTTTGGGGCACCTTCACTTCATATGTCAAACGTGTGGCGTCCGACCGGAGGTTACATAATCTGAACATCGGCTAACGGACATAATGCCCTTTTTTGACGTTTCGTCAGTGTATCTGTCAGAGCTTTAAGATACAATACTTGTACCTGCAATTTTTACACCTACTATGCTTAAAAACAGATTACAGGTTATTTCGTAGGAGCTGCATAAGTGCCGAAGGTCCAAATCACGAAAAGTGGATTCCTGAAAGACCGCCAAGGAAAGACTTTTGCGGACGTAGCGTGTGATCCGAAACAACCATTCGACAAAGTTCTCGATTTTTTCGACGACGCGGAACGCCAGCGGCGCATGGAAGAATCTGAGCTACACCACGACCGCTCCCCTCTGGCTGGGGTTGTACGAGAGCTTGAATCACTTCCCGAGATTAATCGTTTTCTGGCGGGCGCCCACATCCGGCGCAACACACGATTCCGGCAAGCCATTGGCGTGTTGGTTCGTATGATTATGGTGTGTCGCGGCTGGCAAAAGACAGGAAGAAAGGGCTCTCTAGGAGTTCGAGCGCCGGGCGCAGAACGGTCGCCAGCGCACAACACGGGAGGTTTAGCTTTCTGGTTCATTCGCGCCGAGCGTTACGAGCGAGCTGAAGGCATGCCGTATCGGTCGGTACGCGATCGCTGTCAAGAACTTGAGTTCACAGCGCCGACAAAATCGCAGAAGAAACAAAACTCCAGCGCACGCTAGGATCATGTTCATGCATACGACAACCCATAGGTACCACCAATACTTGTCCGCATTGAACGAGCTAGTTGTACCGTCACCACCGAAGCAGTCGCATGTTGTATTTGGCAAATCAAAGACTCCGATGCGCGCCACTACTTCGTCCACCATGACAGTCACGTAGCTCATTCGATTATTAAACTCATAAAGATGCGGACAATATGGACAATAAAAAACCATTACCTATGTTCCCACAGCAAAGCAGAAAGAATTGTCCTGTCTGCGGAAAAGCTTCGTACTCTAGAGACGGTATCCATCCGCAATGTGCCCAGGAACGAGCCGACACAGCTAAAAATAAGCTCGCCAAGGTGAAGAAACAAAAGTCAAAGAACAAGCCAAAACCCCGCAAGGGTTCCCTGAACAAAAAATGCCCCAGTTGTCATATTGAGGTACATGTTCGCCTGAAGACTTGTGTTTGTGGGCACGCCTTTGGTCCGAAGTAGAGCCAAGGCAACTTGATCGTCTCGTTCCTTTTCGATCTATGGAAAAGTTGAACGACGTATCGATACTATCAATCTCTCTAAATGAAAACTCAGAATTGCCCACCGATTCGCAGAGACTAGTCCGGTTTGCGGAAAAATTCACGTGCGTATCCAGGGATAGGAATGGTGAAGCCACGCCGAGACAGTCCCAATTTGTCCACAGCGGTCAGCAAAGATCGGATCTGCAGGTATCCGAACAGTTTGTCACACGTCAGATACTGAACATCGTACTTCGAGCGGTGATGTTCAAATCCGACTTGCACGTGATACTGCTGGAACGCCCGTTTGGGATAGAGACCGATGATAGGAGGCCGATAGATCCAGTAATGCGATCGCAGCAAGATCTCGGGCATGCTGCCCGGCCATACGTGGTTCACGACGTAAAAGCCACCCGGCGCCAAAATAGCAAGGGCCTTGGCAGCTACATCCAGGGGCCGCAAGAAATTGTTGATGGCACCATATAGTACAACCACATCGAATTGCTCCTCACCAAAGTCATATTTGAGGAAGTCCGCATGTATTAACTCCAATCCACGTTCCTGGGCACCGGCAAACATCACATCAGAAAAATCGATGCCGTCTGCCTGGTGCCCTTTTTCTCGGGCCAATTGAACCAGCGCACCATAACCACAGGCTACTTTCAGAATGCGCAACCTTCGTCCTGGTGGATATAAACTTTCTAATTCTGCGAGCCGCTTTTCGGCATTCTTTCGCCGAGTGTATTCTTCGCCGTCATAGTCCCGATAGCCGGTCAACTCATCAGAAGTCGTAGTACAATTGAAGAAATTCTGTGAATTGTAAAATTCACGCATCGACTCCTGGTCCGGCATCGGATTCTGGTAGACCGTGCCACACGTACGACATTTGATAAAATGCAGATCACCCTGCTTAAACTTGGTGATCACATAATGTTCATCCGCCTCCGATGATTCGCACAACATGCAGGAGGTGGGGATGAACTGAAATCGGTTGATTTGAATTTGGGTAGCCAACGTGGCACCTGGTATTTCGGAAAACTTAGTGTGTCCAACATCCGTCAAATTTTTGGCCTCCGTGGACCGTGAGCGGCAACTCGTTTCCCATCCGTGTCGCGGCAGAACCATGACTCAGGTCGCACAGATGGAAAAACCATTACATCCGTAATGCGAAGCCACCATTCCGCTCGCTTGGCGATTCGCCGACCCATTTATTTGAGTATACTAAAGATAGTGCGCCATTCGGTCTCGTCTTTTTTCACGGCCAGCAAAGCTCTGCTCCGGATTGTAAATAATCCATGTATTTGATCAGCGGAATGCACCGTTCCGGCACATCGCTCATAGCCCAGCTATTTCACCGAGCTGGTGCGGATTTGGGGAATCCGGAAACACTTTACGGACCAGACCATTGGAATCCAGACGGATATTTCGAGCAACAAGCCATTTTGGCTGTCAACATGCCTCTCATTCACGGTCCCTGGGGAAAGTTGGCTTATTTTCATCTTCCTTCTACACAAACCATCCTGCGCCGATCTCAAAGGTTTCGCGCACAAATTGTCAGTGTCGCCGCCGAGTACAACGACAGAATCGTCAAAGAGACTCGATTCTGTTTGACCTTACCAGCCTGGTTACAACACGGGACACAGGTACCAGCGATACTCATCTGCTTACGGCATCCGGCCGCAGTGGCACAATCGCTAAAACGGCGAAACTGGATCGGGCAACAACTTGTATATGGACTGTGGCAAACACATGTGCAACGGCTGCTGCAAGCCGCTGCGAAGATTCCTACTTGGATTATCCGTTACGAAAACATCCTGGATCGTGAACGTTTTGCGGTTGAATTTGGGCTAGCAGCCCGCTTTTTTGGAATCCATTTAAACGAATCTCAACTGAAACAATTGTACCACGATAGCGTCAAGCCAGGCTACAATCACCACCGCGACAATCAGGATGACCTCCCGGCTGCAGTAAATGACCTTTGGCAAAACCTGTTAACCCGCCACGCGGACCAGCAGGAGGGTGCTGCTCGTTCGGCAATACCGGGTACGACTCATCACCAGACTTGAAATCAACAGCACACCTGTCCTGTGATACCAACTGATGGCTACAGAACAACCATCCCTACATAACGACGAACTGCATACCTCCGAAGCCCTTGCTACGACAACGCGGCCAACGATTCGTCGTATGAGCGTGTTGATTCCGGTATACAACAGTGAAGCGACGGTCGGGCCTTTGCTCGATATGGTCGTAGGAGAACTGGAGCAGCAATACGATGCGCTCGAGATCATACTGGTCAATGATGGCAGCGTGGACAACAGTCACAAGGTGATTCGCCAGGCGATGGAACGTCACCCTGGTTTGATCCGCTACGTACAGTTGGCTCGCAATTTTGGCGAACACAGCGCAGTGATGTGTGGACTGCACTATGTAACTGGCGATGCGGTAGCCATCATTGATGATGACTTTCAGAATCCGCCAGATCAAATTATCTTGTTGACAGACCGCTTATCCGAAGGATTCGACGTCGTCTACAGCTACTACGAAAAGAAGCACCATCATTGGTGGCGCAACTTGGGCAGCTCCTTCAACGACTGGATGGCGACTCGTCTGTTGGCAAAACCACCCGGTTTGTACTTATCGAGTTTTAAGGTGTTGAATCGGTTCTTAATTGATGCCGTGATTCGCTACGAAGGTCCGTATCCGTATTTGGACGGTCTGATTCTTCAATCGACAACAACGATCGGTCAGCAACTTTGTAAACATGCGCGCCGAGAGACAGGGCGTTCGAACTATACGTTGCGTCGGTTAATACGGCTGTGGTTGAACATGTTCACGGGTTTCTCCGTATTGCCGTTGCGTGTGGCTTCCTTGCTGGGCTTGACCATGTCGGCTGCCGGTTTTGCACTAGCAATATTCTTTCTCGTTTCCTGGTCGTTCGGCGGTATTTTCTTTAGCCGAGAACAATTTCCCGCAGGATGGGCTTCTCTCATTGTTACCGTTACCATTTTCGCTGGTTTACAGCTGTGCGTCTTGGGGATGATTGGTGAATACCTGGGACGTGTATTTCAAACCATGAATCGCGCACCCCAATTTGTTGTGCGATCACAGTATGGTATCGATGATACAGAAGAACCATTAGCCACCTGATTCACCGTTTCCTCATGTCCCGATCGTTCCATTCATGACCTCCAACGTGCCATCCATCACGGACCAGTTCTCCGACGCCCGCGTCTTGATCACGGGTGGCTTGGGATTCATTGGGTCCAACTTGGCTCACCGCCTGGTACAGCTGGGAGCTGAGGTAACCCTGGTTGACTCATTGGTTCCTGAATATGGTGGCAACTTATTCAACGTGGTTGACATCAAGGACCGTTTGCACGTCAACATCGCTGATGTGCGAGACCCTCATAGCATACAGCATCTCGTGCAAAATCATGACTTCCTGTTCAATCTGGCAGGGCAGACGAGCCACCTGGATTCTATGTCGGATCCGTATGTCGACTTGGACATCAACTGTCGTGCTCAACTCTCGATTCTAGAAGCTTGCCGCGACTGCCAACCCGACATCCGTGTGGTCTTTGCCAGTACACGTCAAATTTACGGTAAGCCAGATTATTTGCCCGTCGACGAAAAACATCTGCTGCGACCTGTCGATGTGAACGGCATCAATAAAATGGCAGGAGAATGGTATCACGTCCTTTATCACAATGTGTATGGCATTCGCACATGCGCATTGCGCCTGACCAACACCTACGGTCCCCGAATGCGAATTAAAGATTCGCGCCAGACGTTTTTGGGAATCTGGATTCGTAGAATTCTGGAAGGGGATTCCATTGAGGTATGGGGAGGCGAACAAAAAAGAGACTTTACCTATGTGGATGACGCTTGCGACGCCATGTTGTTGTGCGCAGTCAATGAACAGGCATGGGGAAAAGTATTCAATCTAGGCGGCGAGTGTGTGGTCACTTTACAACAACTTGCCAGTTGGCTGATTGAGGCCAACGATGGCCAAGGAAAATTCAGTTTGCGGGAATTCCCTGCGGAAAGAAAACGCATCGATATTGGTGACTACTACGCCGACGATGCCTTGATTCGCGAAATGATTGGCTGGGAAACTCGTGTTTCGTTGCAGGAGGGTCTACGTCGTACTGTGCAGTACTATCGACAGCACTTGGCGCAGTACGTTTGAATTCGTATTGGTCGACTCTCTTCCGGAAAAGTGGAGTTCTTCTGTAGTCAAGAAAGAAATATCCGTGATCTCTCAGAATGACCTCACCGCTGGCTATCTTGCCTACAAGACATCCATCGATCGAGCACTAGAACGCGTCGTCGCCAGTGGTTGGTACATCTTGGGCCGTGAAGTGGACCGGTTCGAACGTGATTTCGCCAACTATGTGGGTGTAGCGCATGGCGTGGGGGTCGGATCTGGAACGGATGCCATCGAAATTGCCTTACGTGCTTGTCAGATCGGAGCGGGTGATCACGTGATCACGGTGTCGCACACGGCTGTCGCCACCGTTGCGGGCATTGAACGGAGCGGAGCCAACGCGGTCTTCGTCGACATAGATCCGCACACCTTTACCATGTCTCCCGATTCTCTGAACGCAGCGCTCACTCAGTGGCCACGAGACATACCGCCCCCCAAAGCTGTGGTCCCGGTACACTTGTACGGACAAATGGCCGACATGGAAGCCATCCAAGCGATTGCGACCAGGCACAACCTGCTTATCATCGAGGACTGTGCCCAATCGCATGGAGCGACTTTTCAAGGTCGCAATGCGGGCAGCTGGGGGACGGCTGCCACTTTCAGTTTTTATCCCACCAAAAACCTGGGAGCTCTCGGTGACGGTGGGATGGTGGTGACGCAGGATGCCGCGTTGGCGAATCAACTGCGCCAGCAGAGACAATATGGATGGGATGAACAGCGATCCAGCCAACTACCTGGCGTGAATTCGAGGCTAGACGAACTACAAGCTGCAATTTTATTGGAAAAACTCAGCCGACTCAGCGAAGACAATCGCCGTCGTCAAACAATCGCGCAGACTTACGATGCTTGTTTGAAATCACTGTCCCTAGAAGCACCTATGGTGCGTGAAAACAGCTCGCACGTTTACCACCAATACGTCATTCGATCGGATCGACGGAATGAACTCAAAGCATACCTCACCGACCGTGGTATCGGAACAGCCATTCACTACCCACAGGCAGTGCATCAACAACCTGCCTATCTCAACAGGCTTCAAGGGAGCGATCAACTATCCGTGACCGAACAGGTCGTGTCGTCCATCTTAAGTTTGCCTATGTATCCGCAACTGGATGACGATTCGCTGCAAACGATCTGTCAGGGATTAAAAGATTGGTCGGATTCCTAGAGAACATGCCGCGACATAGTTCTCTGGTTACCACGCTCTACGCGAGAACATCCTTCGTCTCGCATTCATCGCGCCATCGACTATACTACAAGCTCTTCGATACCATTCATTCTTGGCCTTTCCAGAAAGCTTGGCATGCCTCAAACAAAGAAGCATCTTCCTCGGCGGCGATTTCTTCAATCTGCAGTAAGCGCCAGTACAGTGTTTGCCCTTCCCCACATCGTTCCGGCGAGTGCTTTGGGAAAAAACGGCGTCGTGGCCCCTAGTGAACGCATTGTGTTGGGGGGCATCGGCATTGGTAACCGGGGAACTTACGATCTTGGATGCTTTCTAGATGAACCAGATGTCCAATGCGTTGCTATCTGCGATATCAAAGCGGTTAGGCGTCAAGCCGCCAAAACAACCATCGACCAAAAGTACGAAAACCAGGACTGTGAGACTTATCGCGATCTACGTGATCTGTTAGCTCGACAGGACATCGACGCGGTGCTCATCGCCACCGGTCCCAATTGGCACGCCACGGCGGCGACGTTAGCCGCCAGAGCTGGAAAGGATGTCTATTGCGAAAAACCGTGCACCAAGAACATTTCGCAAAGTCTTCAACTCGCCGATATCTTTCGTCGGACCGGACGTATTTTGCAGGCGGGTACCCAAAGACGGAATCTGCCACATTTTGAATTCGCCTGCGAATTGGCGAACAGTGGACGCTTGGGCACGCTGCGACGTGTCCACGCACACCCAGCCGGTATGAAGACAGTCAGTAGTGGCTGGATGGCTCCGGAACCTGAACCGGACAAGGATGAAATCGATTGGGACACTTATCTCGGACCAGCCGCCTGGCGTCCCTTTAACAAAGCTCATCTCGACGGGTTTAACTTTGAAAAAGGAGGAGGGTTGACCGGTGGTGGCGTCCTGGAATGGGGTTCTCATTGCGTCGATTTGTGCCAATGGGCAGCGGGCGCCGATCGAACGGCTCCGGTGGAATACTTTCCTCCAGAGAACAACCGCATTGTGGCTCGTTATGCGGACGGGGTCGAACTCGTCATACGTGAAGACGATTGGCTGCCCTTAGGGTCATGCCCTGTTCGATTCGAAGGGGATGACGGATGGATCGAAACGGGCGACAGCGGCAAGTTCATTCTCAGCAGCCCCGAACTACTGGCAGGTCGCCAAGTCGCAGAGATTGGTGGTTATCCGGCCACATTCCATGTGCGGGACTTCCTGAATTCGGTGAAGACTCGAAGTCAGCCACGGGCTAGTGCTGAAGTAGCATGTTTCGGTCACATCGCTTGTCACGCTGCCAACATCGCCGTCTTTTTGGATCGTAAGGTGACCTACGACCCCTTGAAGCACCAATTCGTCGGAGACGCAGAAGCAAACCGATTAAGGTCCGAAGCGTTACGAGCTCCCTGGCGAATATAAAACGAAACGATCCGCAGCGATACGTAATGCATAGCACAAACTTTTCTCCAGTCAAAATCGGCCTGGAATGAATCACTCAGGAGTCAAATAAATGGGTCAGCTGACAGAAACAAAATCCTGCTGGATCATGTTATCGGTAGTTTGGTTGTACGGCTGTAGCATCGCGTTGGCCGAAGGAGAAAACAGCTCTGACCTGGAGCGTTCTTTGATCGCTGCGCTTCAATCGGACGCACCAAAAGCAGATAAAGCTCTGATTTGTAAACGCCTGGCTGTGCACGGCTCTAAGCATTCCGTCGAGGCCCTTCAGCCTTTGTTAGCCGATCCTGAGCTCGCTTCTTGGGCGAGGATTGCCCTCGAGGCGATTCCCGATCGCGCTGCTGGTAAGGCATTGCAAGAAACGTTACCCAACGTCAAGGGTCGATTGCGGGTCGGGATCATCCATTCCATCGCCGTTCGCCGGGACACTGATGCCACGAATATCTTGACCCGAGTATTGGAGGACGACGATGCTCAGGCAGCTGCTGCTGCCGCTGTTGCGCTGGGGAAAATCGGTGGGCCGACAGCCACAAAATTCTTGGAACAAACTCTCGAAACAACGTCCGCAGATCGACGGTCTGCGGTCGCCGAAGGCTGCATCCTGTGCGCCGAACAATTACTACGACTGGAAGCTAATGAACTGGCTACCAACCTGTACG
Organism: Pirellulaceae bacterium; assembly: GCA_022448645.1. The sequence goes on along the minus strand of JAKVBZ010000004.1, from coordinate 120,331 downwards.
ACAAAGTTCGCCAAGCCGATGTACCACAACAGAGAATCATCGAAGCCACCAGAGGTGCCATCCTGGCACGCGGTGATGCAGGGATTCCGTTGCTGGTTGAGCAGCTCCAATCGTCGGATCAGCTCATGTTTTACTTGGGCCTGCAGATCACCCGAGAAATGCCTGGCGTGCTTGTGACAAATGCACTGGTTCGACAACTCGACCATGCCAACGCACGGCGGCAACTTCGTCTGCTCTACGCACTAGCCGACCGTAGAGACGAAGCTGTCCAACCAGCAGTGCTTCATATGGCAGCCAAACAAGACATCGAAACGGAAGTGCGTCTGGCGGCTGTCAAAGCAATTGGTAAAGTCGGTGATGCTGACTGCGTGGAGACGTTGGTGAACATCGCCAGCGACGGGGGTAAGCCATTCTTGGACCCCGTACAAACGGCCTTACATGAATTGTCCGGTGCCGACGTCGATCGCCGAATTGTGGAGCGCCTGGGTACCACCACAGGAACGGCTCGTCTGGTTCTAGTGAAAGCGATTGGTGCACGCCGCATTGAAGCGATACCAGAACTACTAACAGCAGCTGATGATGCTAACGTCGATATTCGCCAGGCCGCCCTGCACGCTCTGGGACAAACCGTCGGCCCCAACGATCTACCTGCGCTCATCGAACGCGTGACAGCTATTAACAGCAAAAAACTATCTAAAGACCGCAATGTGGCTCAAGCGGCGCTCCATGCTGCGGCCGTTCGCATGCCTCATGCTGACGATTGTGTAAATCAACTTGTATCAGCCATGTCCACAGCCAGCGTACCAGCACAGAATGTGTTTCTGGAGATCATCGGAAATGTTGGTGGTACGTCGGCACTTCAGGCTCTCTCGGATTCGGCCACGGGCAAAGAACCGATTTTGCAAGACACAGCAAGTCGATTGTTGGGGCAGTGGATGACGTCGGACGCAGCTCCTGTGCTGTTGCAACTAGCCAAGAGCGACGTGTCTGGTAAGTTTCGCACTCGTGGTTTGCGTGGATACCTGCGAATCGTCCGTCAGTTTCCTTTCGAAGATACCGAACGGGTCATGATGTGCCGCCAGGCACTGCAAGCCGCCGAACGAGATGCAGAGCGGGAACTCGTCCTCCAAATCTTGGCACGTTATCCTTGCCTGGAATCGCTACAATTGGCTGCCGAAATTACAGACATCGAATCCCTTCGGCAAACCTCGTCACGCGTGTGTCTTGTCATCGCACACAAAACTGGAACGGACTCCGAACCTGTGCGAAAGCTACTGGATCAAGTCGGTTTCCCCCTCGTGCAGCTAGAGATCGTAAAAGCCGAATACGGCGCTGACGACAAAGTGGTGGATGTAACGGCCGTCCTGACTGAATGCGCAGGGAATATTCGCCTGCTGACGTTGCCAGAAAAAAAGAAGAAGGGTTACAACGCTGTTTTTGGTGACCCTGCACCAAACGTCGTCAAAGTACTAACCGTGCACTATCGCGTCGATGGTAGATTGGGCAAAGCAACGTTTGCGGAAAATGAGCCCATCATCCTGCCGTTGCCGTAGGTCGAGAGAAGCGTGTCCTACGGTGGCAGGCGACGGCGCGAACGCTTTAGCAGGTTGGCAAGTTGCTGCTGCTGGTCTCCTTCGTAAAGCGATAACGATTGCTCCAACAACCGATTCGCAACGTCCCACTGCCGTTGCTCCATCAATGTCACTGCCAAATTGACTCGAGCAGGATAGCTTTGCGAGGGCACTCCGATTTCGATGGCACGTTGATAATGTGCTATGGATGGTTTCCACTGTTTGACGGTTCGGTATCCGTTTCCCAGATTGAAATACACATCGTAGTAGTTCGAATCGAGTACCAATGCTTGTTGGTAATATGGCAGGGCATCCTGGAATTGTCCTTGATTCTGCAGCAGCACACCGAGATTATTATAGGCTGACACGTACTCCGAATCAGCTTCAATCGCCTGTTGATAGTAATCGGATGCCTGTTGAGCACGCTTCTGCTGTTGGTGAACGACTCCCAGGTTAAACAATGTCTCTGCGTACCGTGGCTTACGTTCCAAAGCCTGCTGTAGTTTCTGGATCGCCTGGTCCGGTTTGCCAAGCACATTCAACGCGACTCCCCAATTGGTGTAGGCTTCGGCGAGGCTTGGGTCGGCTTGAGCGGACCGCGCATACTGTTCGATCGCATCTGTTATTTTGCCTTCCGCTTGCAGCATAACTCCCAAATCATTCAGCGCTTCCGCGAAATCTGGCTTGATCGCCACGGCACGACGATAGTGGTAGGTCGCGTCTTTGGCTCTACCCTGACGGCGCAGCTCGTCACCCAACTTGTCGTGCATCGAATAATTATTCTTCGTAACATCCACAGCGCGTTGAAACAACTTTTCAGAATTTTCCCAGTAGCTTACCTGTTGAAATGCAACCAGCGCACACGTGATACAGCACACAACCACAATGGCGTATCCCACGTGCTTCGCCTCTGAATAATAAGAAAGGACGTCGGCACAACCCCAAGCCAACATGATCAACACGCCAATCAGTGGAAAGTACATGTAACGATCAGCCAGCGAGTGTTCTCCGATCTGGACAATGCCAATCACTGGAATGAGTGTTCCTAGAAACCAAAGCCAACCCACTGTCAAGTAACGCTTGCCACGCCAAATGAAGACCATGGCACTAACGACAGCAAGTAATCCGACAGCTGCAGCCATCTGGGGTATCGTCCACATGCCCGGATAATTGGGGTACAAAACGGCCAAGTCGCACGGCCAAACCGTGTTCCGCAAATAGCGAGCATACCCCAAGACGATGACGGCACAGTGATGTTGCCATGGAACGGACCCCACCGCACCACCTCCCTGTTGGACGAAATAGGTGATCGTGGACGAAACGGCGACCAGTAGGAACAGCGGCACCTTTTCCAACCACAACCGGACCACACTTATTTCCGACGCGCGCAGATCAGGTACCGCGGTCGCTCGCCGAAACGATCCGTTGGCCTTGTCCAAAGTCCGACGTGGGTTCTTTTTTCGACGCCGAGACGGCTTGCGACTCGCAGATTGCATCCTGTGTTGTACGGCAACTTCTTGTGCTCGAGATCGATCTCCTCGATGAGCCGTGCCAGACAAAGGCAACCACCGTTGGAGTGGCCAATAGTCAAGCAACAGTAAAACAAAAGGGGCTGTGACAGGCATCGGCTTGGATAGCAAACCGGCAGCCAATAATAGGCAGCAGACAACATAACAACCTACGCTACGCCGCTGCACATATTGAATATAGAAAATCATCGAAGCCAACCAAAACAAGGAACTGAGCACATCCTTGCGTTCTGAAATCCAGGCTACCGATTCTACATGTAGGGGATGCACTAAAAACAACGCGGCCAACAGAAGTGGACGCCAGAATACCGAGGTCAGCTGTTGCAACAATACAAACAGCAACAAGCTGTTGGTCACGTGCAACAACACATTCACTAAGTGGTAGCGACCGGGTGCCTCGGACCCAAAGAGCTGACAGTCGAGCATGTGTGACATCCACGTCAACGGATGCCAATTTGCCTGCTCATTCGTAGTCCATGCCCACTTCAAAGAAGCAGCCGTCCACCCTTGCAGGACATGTTCGTTTTCTGCGACATAAGCCAAATCGTCGTAGTGCACATAGCCATACGATCCCACGGGCCAATAGACTGCCATACCGGCGATGAAAAAGACGATGCCAACAATAAGAAAACGAATCCACATATGCCAATTTCTAACATATCGTGAGCCGGGCAATCTATAACACGGTAGACCGACCCGCTCGCTCCACGACCCAATGGTTCAAGGAATTTATACTTATTGATTCAATCGGGATGCATAGTCCAATTATAGTGATACGGGACTTCACAACGAAACGTGACCCGAGTCTGGCCGAAGTAGCCGTTCGACTAGTCGATTTACGGGCTTGTCCCCTTCGAGACTTTGGTATACTCGAAGTCTGCCGATGACGCGGTTCCACCTGACCAGCAGGGAGCATGGTTGTCGTTCGTATCGCAAAGTATAGATCCGTGTGGTAACGGACCTTTTGTCAACTTTCATGACAGGTTCACACCTGGTTGCCCATAACGTTCTGCCAAGGAAACAACACATGTCGAATGAAGACAGAAATGTTAGCTCCACTCCGAAATCTTTTGCCGACTTTGAATACCAACGGTATCACTTGGATTTATCGACAGGAGGCACCCGCAGTGAATCTGTTCGCTGTGAAGATTACGAAGACGTCTTTGGTGGCATAGCACGGGGATTCAAATTCCTGCGAGGTAAGGCAGTCGACGACGCGTACGACCCTCAGGCGGCACTGATCATGAATTTGGGGCTGTTAAGTGGTACGGATTTCATGACTGGGCTGCGCACCTACTTTCTTGCTTATTCACCGCTGAAACAATCACGAACTGGCAAACCTTCGGCCATGTGGTCCGCCGGTAGCGGCAAGTTTGGTACGAAGTTGCGATATCTGGACGTCGACGAAGTTGTGATGACTGGTCGCAGTGCCGGACCGGTACTCTTACACATTCACCGCCATGAGGAAGACGGCCCACCGGTCTTCGATCTATTAGACGCCAGTGAGCTGGTAGGTTTGCTCATCAATGAAAAAATCCAATCTCTGCACAAACGATTTGCGAATGCTCACTTTGCTGTCATCGGACCCGCAGGAGAAAACTTTCGCCAAGTGCGGTATGCGGCTGTGGGGTTGTCAACGGAAAACCAACTAAAGAGCGGCGACCCGAAGGCTCGCTACTGTGGCCGCGGTGGTATGGGCGGCATGTTGGGCTCCAAAAACATCCTGGCGATTGTGGCCGACACACCGGACCAACGTGGCGGCAAGCTCCATCCTCAGATCAAAGAGCTCAATCAGGAAATTGCTCGCGGTGAAGGAAGTCGGCGATTTCGTGACGCGAAAAAGAACAACGGTGGCGGTGGAACTTGGGCGAACTACCAGGCTTTGAATCCTCTGCATGCCATGCCCGAAATGAATTTCGTACCTACCGATGGCAATGCTTCTGACCAGTTATACCGTCCGAATGTGGAACAGGGGCCGTACCTCATCAAAGATGAGTCTTGTTATCGTTGCGGCATCGCGTGTCATAAAAATGTGTACGACGAGAACGAGGATGGAAAAGCTGGTAAATTTCGCGCAAAACTCGACTACGAGCCCCTCAACCTTTTGGCCTCGAACATCGGCATCTTCGATGTCGATCAGGCCATGGACCTAGTCGAACAAGTTGACAATTTGGGGATGGACGCCATTTCCTGTGGTTCAACGATATCCTACGTCATGGAATACAACCGGCGCAATCCCGATTCGATGATCGCTGACGGTCTGGAGTACGGTAACTACGAAAAGACTCGAGATGTCGTAGAACAAATCGGGACTGGTAAATTGGAACTCTTAGGGCAAGGTTCCATGCGCCTTGGGGAACAGTTGAATGCTCCTCAATACGCCATGCACTGCAAAGGGGTCGAGTTTCCAGCATACCTGCCGCAAACCAATCCAGGTTATCCTTGGGCAATTGCCGGAGGACACATGTCGATGCGCACTATGTTCCTGCTCTTGCTAGAACGTGAGACCAGTTTGGACTATTGGGTCGAAGCAATAACGTCCAAAGGCTGGCTAACGTTGCGCGATGACTTCCTGGGCATCTGTAAGTTTGCCGGGATGACCAACGATCACATGTGTTCGGCGGTGTCCGCAGTGTCAAACATCCAGATGGAAGTACCCGAGCTGGAACGGATTGTCAAACGTACGTTCCTCCGAGGCATTCAATTGGAGCACGAAGTTGGCTTTACGGATGAGGACTACGACATGCCCGCGGAGGTGCACGACGAGTATCCACAGATCGATCTGCCCCATTTCAATACGCTCGAGTTCTTTACTCAGCTGAAACAGCGCGTGAACGGACGCATCCAAGAAATGCTGGTCGAAGAGGGACTGAACTAGGAGCCAACGTGCGTGAGCCGATAGTACTAGCCACGGACATCGCCTCGAAGCATTTTGGTGGCTGTTTTTCATGTGAGGATGGCCTCGGTCCCGTCTCGTTTGACTCGGGCCGTGTAAAAGAGCTACAAACATGAGGGCGGTCCCACGTTTAGAAATGTTTCACAGAGTTGCACGGGACGCTCCAGGGCGCTGAGCGCCAAGCCTCACGACACGAGTGCCTTCGGCTCACTGAAATTGTTGATTCACTCCAGCTGAAAGACGAGTGATGGCGATCTCCCTACAATTACCTCCTCGACTGGCGAAGTATGCCGCGGGCAAAAGAACCTTTGAACTGCCGGCAGGTGCTTTCTATGACCTCGTCGAGGCGCTGTGTCAAGAACATCCTGACCTGCGCACGCGTCTCATCAATGATCAAGAGCGACTTTATCCGTACTTGGCTGTCATTCACAAACAGCAACAATTGACTGCTGAGGAACTCAACGGTCTAGTGATCCTGAATGGCGATCAAGTGGAAATCGTCACATTGGCAAGTGGAGGCTAGTGTGGAAGCCATCACGTATGTCACATCCATAGAAGATTAGAAGATATGGTCCGTGTGAGAAAACAATGAACGCTTCTCCACAAAATTTGGAAAAAGAGAAAGCAATCCATGTTCCAATTTGAGAAACCGGTCGTTGACGTGTCCATCGTGTGTAGCGACTTTGAACGAAGTCTGGAATTCTATCGAGACAAGCTGGGTCTAGAGGTAGTGCTCGATTTTCGGCTTCCCGAAGAAACAGCCGTCGGCGCCGGTTTGGCTCCTCGATCCTTCCGTCAAATTCGCTTGCGCGTCGGAGAAACGCTTATTAAGTTAATGGAAATTGAAGATCCCCCACCCGCACCTGAAGATACATTTCGATCGGGCGTACGTTGGTTGACGATACTCATCAAAAACGTTCCGGAAACGTATGCTGCTCTAAGTGCCAAAGGAGTAGAATTTATCTCCGAACCCGTAGTCGCTCCTGACGCCGCATACATCGTGTGCGCTAAAGCACCCGACGGTATCCTGATCGAATTCGTTCAGGTGGATCCGTTGTAGAGCAACGAAAAGACGTTCGCTCGGTTCATTCTGAGGAAACGCAGCGCCCGAAGAATCTCCATACGAGTGTATCCCACTGAGATCCTTTGCGTCGCTCAGAATGACAACCATCTCCCAGCCCTCCTGCCGGCCCAGGATATTGAGGGATATGGCAACGCGACTTGAGTGAATCCACACTTGTCCGCTCAACGCAGCGGATCTTTTCCCAACAACCGACGTAACAACCCGATCTGTCCGGCGTGCAGGTATTCATGATCCGCACAGAACACCAGAGCACCCATTTTCGTATCGAACATCTGGTGGGGTTGAGCCAGCGGTGCCGCGAGCTGCTGTTCGTCTGACAGAGGGATCTCTTGCAACACCTGCTCATGTACTCGCCGCAAAACTTGACGAATCTCGACCGGAGTAGGGTTATTGGCGGGATCCGGATCAGGATTGGTACCTTTGCTGAAGTGACGGCGGAAATCACGCGAGATGATATCGCGATCTCCCGGTTGAGAATCTCGAACTCGCATCAAACAGAGTGCGTATTCGGCCATCGCCAAGTGGCCTACTTGCCATGCAATGTGAGATGTACCGGCAACCGGCTGGCGAAACCAGTCGTCATCCTCCACGTCGTTGATTAGGTCGAGTGTATAGCGGCGAGCTTTATCGATGCGTTCCACAGCGGCCTGAACGGCAGTGGGTCCGATCTCTGAGGTTGATGATGTCATCTTAGTCTGTCCCTTCCTGTATACCCATGTTTTCTCGTAAGGATCACCCATCGGACCCGATACGTTTTCCGCAAAGTGATGATTGGGGAACAAGTTATTGAAGTACCATTATACGGAGACGATTCCACTTATTCGACAGGGACCGATCCTAAAAGCTAGCTCAACACCTCATGTAAATCTGCAGCGAGGCTTCGAAATGACACTCATACGGTTTTTCCCGAAAAATCGTAACCCGTCGTGTAAGCTCGCCAGATCAGCGATATCAATTTCATCCCTCGCCGGCAACGCAAAGCGGATCAATACCGGTTACTATTTCCCGCATAAATCTGTTTCTCAACCGCTTCACGTCGCTTTCCTTGGGGATGTGAGTCCGGTATAAAGTTCTACTTCTCTCCTTTTCAATCATTCTTGCTATTCCCATGTATGACTTAGTTATTTCTGGCGGTTACGTATACGACCCGGCCCACGGTATCGATGGGCAAGTACGCGATTTGTGGGTCAAAGACGGGGTTATCGTGGAGCCACCGACCGATCTCCGCGCACCCGTGATCCGTAGGTTGAACGCGACAGGACTCGTGGTGATGCCGGGCGGCATCGATATGCATTGCCACATTGCCGGGCCCAAAGTCAACACAGCTCGGAAGATGCGTCCCGAAGAAAAACGCAAGGCTGAACCGGTACGTCGGACCTCCAAGACGCACAGTGGTACGATGGGCAGTGTGCCCAGCACCTTTGCCACAGGTTACAAATACATCGGCTTGGGTTACACCACGGCATTTGATGCTGCAGTGCCCCCACTTTCTGCTCGCCATGCGCACGAAGAATTCGAGGACACACCCTGTATCGACAAAGGGTTCTACGTCCTCATGGGCAATAACCACTTCGTCATGGATTCGGTGCGTCGTAACGATCCCGAACGACTTCAGGCCTTCATTGGCTGGTTACTTGGTGCCGCCAAAGGTTATGCGACAAAACTTGTCAATCCGGGTGGCGTCGAAGTCTGGAAACACCATGCGGCAGGGAATGTAGCGGGAATTGATGAGACAGTGGATCACTTCGATGTGACGCCTCGGCAAATCGTGCGCGAAGTCTCGCGTGCCGTGGATGCACTGCGCATGCCTCACGCGGTACACATTCATGCCAACAATCTGGGAATGCCAGGCAATTGGGCGACCACGCTCGAAACGATGAAATCCCTCGAAGGTCACCGCGGCCACCTGACTCACATTCAGTTCCACAGTTACGGCGGCGGCGATGCTGACGAAAATACTTTCAACTCCAAGGTCGGTCTGCTTGCCGATTATGTGAACTCGCACGAGAACGTGACGGTTGACGTGGGACAAGTGTTGTTTGGAGAAACAACCAGCATGACCGGCGACGGCCCACTCGGCTACTTCTTGTCGAATGTGTACGGTACCAAGTGGTTCAGTTCAGACACCGAAATGGAGTCAGGCTGTGGTATCGCTCCGATCCAGTACCGAAACAAAAGCTTGGTACACACGCTCCAATGGGCAATAGGGTTGGAATGGTATTTGTTAGTCGAGGACCCTTGGCGGGTAGTCATGAGTACCGACCATCCAAACGGTGGCTCGTTTTTAGCTTATCCACAAATCATCCGGCTGCTCATGGATCGCACTTATCGACAGGACGTAATGAAATCGGTTCACCCTGCCGTGCGCGAACGCAGTGTTCTGGCAGACCTCGATCGCGAGTATTCGCTCGGGGAAATCTGTACGATCACCCGAGCCGCGCCTGCCAAGATTCTTGGCCTGAAAAACAAAGGCCATCTGGGCCCAGGTGCGGATGCGGATGTTACCATCTACACGCCACACGAAAACAAAGAGACCATGTTCGAACTGCCGCGGTATGTGATCAAATCGGGCCAAATTCTGGTCGAAGAAGGTGACATTCGTGAAGAACATCTGGGCCGGACTTTCCATGTAGCTCCGTCTTACGATGAAGGTATCGAACCTCAGATTTCAGAATGGTTCGATCAGTACTACTCTATTCGCTTTCGCAACTACCCTGTGTCAGACCATTACTTGCACGATCCCTACCAGGTCAAATGCGAATAGACACAACAGGTACCATCATCATGCGTTCATACGACTACTGATGTTGGTCACCTTTTTTACCGTGTGTGTTCTACCCAGCATGGATGTGGGTCATTCTACGGAAGCGCCGCCCCCAAAGAATCCCGGTGCGAATACGTCTCACAGGGATCCTTGGCTGCGCTCAAAATGACAGTCCACTTTCTACCTATTCCATCACATCGCATTGGAACTAAGAAAAAAAGATTGGTTGGCACACGCAGCGAATTTCTTTCTGAATGACACCATTCTTTTTCTTACTCCACCATGGAGAAGAAGTTCCAGAACTGTTGACACCCTTTCCGTGTGCCGCCATCTAGGTTTTAATTGTGGGATGAATCAAGAAGCATCCTCTGCAAAAACATACACCGAACTACCAGATCTCCCGAAAGCACTCATCACGCGTAGCCCGCTCGGTTGGCTGGCGCTCTTTGGCCCGGGTGCTGTGATCGCCAGTGTCACCATTGGTACGGGTGAACTGATTTTCTCGACGCGCGGCGGAGTCCTTTTTGGTTACAACATTCTGTTTTTGTTCCTGTTCATTTCCGTTTTGAAATGGTTCTTGGTGTTCGGATCGGCCAAGCATCTCATGCTAACAGGCGTTCATCCATTTCGACGGATGATGGATCTGCCCGGACCTCGTGGTTGGGTACCTTTGATGATGATGGTGATGATCATCATTGTGCAGCCGATCTGGATGAGTTTCCATTCCAGTACGCTAGGCAACTATTTTGCTCTATTGACAGGAACTGCTGACAGTCTGAACGGTGGCGCTCAGTTCATGTGGGCGATGATCACTATCGGCGCCGTTGTGGCACTGTCCTTTAGTGGTGGCTATACGATGATGGAACGCATTCAGATCGTCGTCGTGACGTTCTTAATGTTAGCCGCGATCATATCGCTGATCATGTACAACCCTAACTACTTGGCAATGTTAAAAGGGTTCGTGACGCCTATATTTGGCGACTACCCGGATTGGATACGAGACAAATATCCCAACGTGTGGGGCACGGCAAAATGGGTCGAGCTGACGACGTACGTGGGTGTGGTCGGAGGAGCTGCGTTCGACTACCTGGCGTACTGCACTTGGCTGCGTGACAAGCGATGGGGATATGCCGGTTGTCAGCCTCCTAACGAGCAAGAGATACAAGCCATCGCGGCGGACCCTCAACATCCAGCCCGCATCTGGGTAAAAGCACCAATGATCGATTGTGGAATCAGTTTCTGCCTAATCGTCCTGTTCAGTGCCGTATTTGTAGCCTCCGGTGTCGAATTACTTGGTCCCAACCAGGAGATTCCCGACAGTGCCGACATGCTGGGTCAACAATCGAGACTACTAACGCGAGTGAACGCCTGGTTGTATCCCTTGTATGTGTCCGGCGCGATCTTGACGATGCTGGGGACGCTGTATGGCACGATCGAGATTGGTGTGGCGGTTGTGACTGAAGTCCTGCGGGCTTTCAATGAGAAATGGATCAACGCCAATCGTCAAATGGTAGAAAAGGGAGTTTTGATATGGCAAACCTGCATCGCCATCGTCGCAGTGTTGGCCATGTTCAGCGTCGTATTCAGTGCCGAAACAGCAGGCGGTCCGAATTTGGCCAAAGAAATCATTTTACAGGTGCTACGCCCGATCAATTTATACACCGGCGTACTGGTAAGCGGTATCATTTGCTTGATGAATCTTTGGATCGAAAAACGTTTCACACCGCGGCCTCTACATTCTCCCTTGTGGACTCAGTGCATGTATGTGCTGGCAGGAATCATTCTTCTGGCCCTCGGAATAAAAGGTTACTGGGACAATCACACCCCGGATGGCAACTGGTTGCAAACTCGTTGGTTTTCGATTGGTGGAATACTCGTGGTAGCTGTGGTCTGCGCGATCGCCGCAAATGTATTCCATCGTTGGTTCGCTGATGGAAAAACGGACAGATAGCAACGATTCATCCAACAACTTCTACACGACTGGTATATTGAGTCTTCACTATGACACACGTTAACACTTTATTGGATCTTGCCGATCGAGTCGCTCTAGTGACTGGCGCTGCCAGTGGGATGGGTAAGTCTTCCTCGCTGGCGTTGGCCGAAGCGGGAGCCCATCTCGTGTTGGCTGACATCAACCAACAAGGTGCGGAAGCAATCGCTGCCGAAATCGAAGCGATTGGCCGTCGTGCATTACCAGTGGTTTGCGACATTTCTCAACCCGACCAGATCCGTGACATGTTCACCCAAGTCGACAGTGAATTCGGCCAGATTGACTTTTTGGCCAACATTGCCGGCGAAGCCGTCCGTAAAAAGCCGGAAGACATCTCGTTGGACGAAGTCGAGTGGACCTGGCGCAACCTGGTTTACGGGCGCTTCTGTTGTTGTCAGGAAGCTGGCCGAAGAATGCTGGCAGCGGGACGTGGCAGTATTCTTAATCTGGGATCGCTGGCAAGCATCACCTCATTGGGGCGTGGCCACATCGCCTACAGCATGGCTATGGGCGCCGTTGTGCAAATGACGAGAGAACTGAGTAGTGAATGGAGCGGACGCGGGGTGCGGGTCAACTCAGTCCTGCCCGCGCAAGTACTTAACCCCGGTTTACAAGCCCGTATCGACAGTGACCCCAGGATTAAAGAACGCTTTCTCAGCGGCATTCCTGCTGGTCGCTTTGGTCATTCCGATGACATCAAAGGCCTGGCAGTCTTTTTGGCATCAGACGCTTCGTCCTGGGTAACCGGTACCCTCATCCCTCTAGACGGCGGCAACTTGGCGTTAAACGCCGGTGGGTCGGTAGGTAGTGAGGTATTCGATGAATCGTAGCACCTCTCGATACGCAAATATCGCTACGCTTTGCGAATTTATCTTTCTCTTCTTGTTCATGATCGGGACCGCCGCACGCGTGGCGGAACCCGGCCAGGTGTTCTTTCCTGCAGAGAAGTGAGTGCAAATTACTCCCTAACTGAGTTGGATACCACTAAAGTTTGCAGCGATGATTTCAGAATCGAAGATCGGACCTGGCAGTTGGGGTGACAACGAGGCTGGTGCGGACGAATCGGGCGTCGTACTGACTGGTGACGGTTACCTGGTGCGGGCATAGGACGATCTAGCGTCCTTAATCAGCCTCGCCAAGATCAACACCAAAGGCTTACCATTTGGCCAGCGCTTCAGGAGGCGTAGACAATTCACGTTTTCCAAAGAGTTAATCGTCGGGCCTGTTGACGTAGTCGTGAAAGAATCGCCTACCGTGCAAGTAAACCAACAGCGCTAGACGCGAACCTCTAACAAATGCAAAAAACGCATGTAAATTTAGGGGCAGTCAACGAATTGCTCACAGCATCATCGAAGAATGGTCCTTGGCATCCGTGGCAAGCCACCAACAAATATATTATTCTGAAGTGCTGCTACTTTTAACATCAATAACGCCATCGATGACGAATCGTCAAACATGCCAATCGAAATTGTAGTACCTCGGCTCGGCTGGTCCATGGATGAAGGAACATTCGTGGAATGGTTAAAAAAGAATGGCGAAACCGTCAACGCGGGTGACATGCTATTCGTCATGGAGGGTGAAAAAGCCGCGGAAGAGATTGAATCCTTCGATGCTGGAATACTTCACGTGCCAGCCGACGCGCCACAATCTGGCGACACCGTTGCTGTCGGTCAGATTCTGGGATTCTTGCTGGCCGAAGGTGAAACTCCTCCGGAAAAGATCCCCGTGCAACATTTGGGACCAGTGACTACCGGCGACCAGGATCCGCCTACCCAGTCAACTTCGCGTGCCGCGGGCCCTGCCGCCCGTCGGTTAGCACGTGAACTGGGAGTCGATCTCGACAAAGTACCTACTCCTGATCCGACGGGAAGAGTGATTCCCGACGACATTTCACGGAGCAACAAAAGTCGCCGACAACCGACGGCCAGGGACACAGCATCGGCTGCGTCCGACCGTGTGATCGCTTCTCCGAGGGCACGGCGTGTGGCGCGAGAATTGGGCATTCACTGGCAGTCTTTGTCAGGAACGGGTCGCAATGGTCGCATTCGAGAACGGGATGTTGTAGCAGCTGCACAACAGACAGAAAACTTCTCGAATCGCCGCACTGTACCACTTCCAAGCGTACCCGGGACGCTACACGAGCCAGCCAAGATTCGCCAGACGATTGCTCAGCGCATGCAAGCTAGCAGACAAGAAACGGCTCCTGTCACACTACACACCAAAGTAAATGCAGCCGAGTTAGTATCGTGGCGCGAGCAGGTCAAAGCCAATTCGGCAGAAATCGTACCGGGTTATCAGGATCTGCTGATCAAATTAGTTGCCAGTTCGCTCCGCCAGTTTCCACTTTTAAACGCCTGTTGGATCAATGATGCAATTTATGTCTACGACGAAATCAACGTTGCGATCGCAGTCGATACAGAACATGGGTTGGTCGCACCTGTGATCCGAAACGTGGAAGAAATGTCGATATTACAAGTCGCCGAAAAATCCAGGGAGCTGGCCGATTTGGCGCAAACAAGCAAATTATCTTCTGAGCAGTTAAGCGGTGGTACGTTCACGCTATCGAATCTGGGCATGTTCGACGTGGACCATTTCACCCCTATCATCAATCTGCCTCAATCCGCCATTCTGGGGGTTGGGCGTATCGTCGACGAACCAATTGTCGAAGAGGGAAAAATCGTTCCCGGCAAGACCCTCTCGCTCAGTCTAACGTTTGACCATCGCGTTTTGGACGGGGCACCTGCCGCCCACTGGCTGCAGGACGTCGCGAATCGGATTCGGGCACCACACAGTGAACCCGCCCATGTTTGAAATCTTTGAACACACGGCCGATCTAGGAATTCGCGTACGTGCTGACAATCTTGAAGAACTGTTTACGGATGCTGCTCACGGCTTATTTCACGTTCTGGCCGTGAACCTGGATAGCGTGAAACCAGTCCATGAAAGATCCTATTCCATTGCAGGGGACCAATATGACTTGCTGTTGTTCGATTGGCTGAGTGAATTACTCTATACGTTCGAAACCGAACATTTGCTGCTGGTCGAATACCAGGTGAGCGTTGAAACATCATGTTTAACTGCCATCTGCCACGGCGAATTGGCCGACGAGCAACGTCATCAATTGGATCACGAAGTGAAGGCAATTACATACCACGGACTGACTGTCGAACCGAACGCGGGTGGCTGGTTGGCTGAAGTCATCGTCGACATTTGACGGTCTTGGGCCTGAAAATAGAAAGTAGGCCGGAACGAGGTCTCGCAAGTCTTTGCCAAAAGATCTTTCATTGGTTCGAGCTGACAATGGAGACCGTGTTCAAGTTCACAATCACCATAAGCGTCCACAGTTCCGGTACGAAGCATTTTATCGGTCCGGTCTATAAATTCATAAAACATCCGGTTTAGGTTGCGAGGATGGCAAAAGGAAGTTTTCACGGTCCGCTGGAACAGATAGGTGAATGCTGTTGGAAGATTCCCAAGAGTTACAAGTCGGGCATGCGCGTGGATGGGATCATCTACGCCGACGATGCGCTGATTGAACAGATCCGCCACGATCAGGCACCAGAGCAAGTCGCGAATGTGGCCTTCCTGCCAGGCATCCAACATGCGAGTCTGGCCATGCCGGACATCCATTGGGGTTACGGATTTTGCATCGGGGGCGTCTGTGCGACCGATCCAGAAGAAGGAGGTGTGATTTCCCCAGGTGGCGTAGGCTACGACATCAACTGTGGTGTCCGGCTGATGCGATCCAACCTGTTCTATCAAGACGTAAAGCCCAAAATCACCCAACTTACCGATAAGCTGTTCGCCGACGTACCGGCGGGTACAGGGCGAACCGGAAAATATCATTTCAACAAAAAGGAACTGCGCAAGCTGTTGCGTCAAGGTGTACCGTTTCTCAAAGACCGTCACTTGGCAACCGATGGTGATATCGAGCATACGGAAGCGCACGGTTGCTTGCCCCAAGCAATACCCGAGTATGTGAGCGACCGGGCAATGGCTCGAGGAGCCAATCAGTGTGGTACACTCGGGTCAGGCAATCATTTTTTGGAAGTGCAGGTCGTGGATGCCATTTTTGACCCGATCGCCGCGCGCACCATGGGCCTGGAAAAGGATATGGTCTGTGTGATGATCCACTCGGGATCTCGAGGATTGGGTTATCAGGTGTGTGACGACTCGTTGAAATCTCTTCGGCAGGCCCCGGGCAAGTACGGCATTGAGTTACCTGATCGACAGCTGGCTTGTGCTCCCATCCACAGTCCCGAAGGGGAACATTACCTGGGTGCCATGTGTGCCGCGGCTAACTATGCCTGGTGCAATCGTCAGTTATTGATGTGGCAAGCCCGACAATCGTTCGAAACAATCTTTGGTCGTAACTGGGAACAACTCCAAATGAACCTGGTGTACGACGTCGCGCACAACATTGCGAAGTTCGAAGAACACACCACAGGTGGACGACGACGTAAAGTATGGGTGCATCGCAAAGGCGCGACGCGCGCTTTCCCACCAAACCATCCCGAGACTCCTCACACTTATCGCCAGATCGGACAGCCGGTATTGATACCGGGTGATATGGGGCGTGCCAGCTGGGTCCTCGTGGGACAGCCAGGCAGCATGGAACAAACGTTTGGAACCGCCTGTCACGGCGCGGGGCGGCAAATGAGCCGCACGGCTGCGGTCAAACATGCCAAAGGACGCCGCATTGATGAAGAGCTCAAAAGCAAAGGAGTCATTGCGCGAGCACGCAGTTGGCGAGGTTTGGCAGAAGAACAGCCGGACGCCTACAAGGACGTGAATCTGGTGGTAGATGTGGTTCACCGAGCCAACCTGGCGACGAAAGTAGCCCGGATGCGTCCCATTGGAGTAGTGAAAGGCTAGTGGGATAGCGTGACTTGGATGGAATCTGTCTTCGTCAATCACGAAGTTCGAATGACAAGAGTGTATTTCACAACCTGGCAGGACGGTCTCCAGACACATCCTACATTTCCAAAGCATGAACCGCCCGAATTTTCCTCGAGTGCCATCGTCTAACACCAGACGATTTACGTCGTTCCGCTACCCAATGAGTGGCCTTGCTTTAGCCTTCGATTCACTGAGAACCGAAGCGCCAACATGCCTTTGCGACTCTTGGATTTGCCTATGGCTGCAGGACAATCTTTCCCGCCAAGCTACCGGCCATTTGCAGCGTGTTTTCTTCCTGCATGCGATGAGCTGTAGCTGCTTCGGAAAGCGATAGTGTCTGTGCTATCTGCGGCTGCAACTTCCCAGAAGCTAACCAATGATTGATATCATCAGCACAAGTTTGCATCTCTTCCGAAGTCGCTTTGAACATGACAGTGCCGTACAGCGAACAACCTTTGACATAAAAAGGCCCCACCGGAAACGGCGGCCTCGCGTCGCGGCCAGCCATCAAAACCAGACGACCTCGCTCTGCCAAAAAAGACACCAGCTGTTCTAAATCGGGGTCACGTAGTGTTTCCCAAACGACGTGGACTCCATCTGGAGCAAACCTCTGGACTGCCTCGGCCACATCGGAAGTCTTATAGTTGACAGCCACGTCGGCACCGAGCTCAAGGCAACGAGTACATTTTTCGTCGGTACCACCCGTGGTGATAACCCGAGCACCTGCTGCCTTGGCCATCTGGACCACCATCGATCCCACACCTCCGGTCCCTCCATGCACAAAAACCGTTTCGCTCGTTTTCAGTTTGGCGTCCCGAAACAAACCAAGGTGTGCCGTGACACCCACTAACGAGCAAGCTGCTGCTGCCTCGTCAGACACGTTCTCTGGAATTGGGTACAACCAACACTCATCCACAGCACAATACTCGGCAAACGTCCCTTGCCGTCCCAACAAGCCTTGGTTGGTTCCCCACACTCGATCACCAACCTGGAATTGTTTCGCACCGCTTCCCACAGCCGATACGGTTCCTGCCAAGTCACAACCAACGACAAATGGCTGAGGCAGTTCCCAGTAGTTGGCACCGTTGCGAATGTAGGTATCCACTGGATTCAACGCCACCGCTCGCACTTCAACCAATACTTGATTGTCAGCCGGTTCTGGCTGAGGCAAATCGCCATAAATGATGTTTTCCGGTGGTCCTGTTTCCTCGATATATGCAGCTTTCATAAAACACCTTTTTGACAACTTGTTGGCGCAAAACAGCTTCGTCCATTCCCAGGCATTGCTTTCCATTCGCTGGACAGGCAGCCCATTGTAGTATTTATGGCGTCTACTGTTGAGCAGATCTGTCGAAGTTTTCCTTCTTGAAGGGTGCTAAAAGACAGCTCGATATTGACAATTGGCATGCTGACTGACTATGTCTGAAGGAGGTACACCGCCTAGAATGACAGCGCCAGGCTACAGCCATAATGGCTCAGTTAAAGCGTTCAGTGTTCAACTCTCAAGTTGACGCTGTTTCGATGCATGGCCAGCGAAAAGGAAACGATTACTCAGCCGACATTTCGTGAATCTCGTTGACTTAACGCTGCATTGCAGTACTAGGTGTGAACGTTTTTGGGTTCCTGATCGTTTTTGGATTCTTAGTAAAAAGGTAAGGTAGAACATGGGTGGACCAATCGTTAGAAGCGGACCGTCTCCGGAATATTCACGCAATTGGGACCAGATATTCGGTTCGGAGAAAGACAACAATGTAAATCAAGAATCTCAACAAAAACAGGATGACGCCACCGAAGAAAATTTACAGGAAGACAATACCGACAATTAGCTTGGGGACATTCTGTTATCTTGACTGTCTGAATCCCGAACGTTCATTGAAGGACAATCGGAAGGCGACTGTATTCCCCGAATACATACGTTATCGGACGCGATGAAGTTTTCGACGTACCGTTCAACAACGAAACCAACAAGTTTGTCGCTGCGGATAAAAAGCGAGTGCAAAAGCACATCTCACTCGTCGTCGCTATCTAGCGGCATGACATAGTGAATCTGTCGAGCCACTTCCTGGAACCCTAGAGAAGGGTACAGACGTTGTCCGATTTCATTTTGTGCCAACGTTTCGATCTTTGCGCACGACATTCCCTGAGATCGAAAATGCTGTAGCGCATGACGTATCAGATTCCGACCGATCCCTTTGCCACGATGCGAGGCCGTCACGGCCAGATTCGGAATCATACCAATGCCCGCTTCCCGGTCGCAGTAGGTGGTGATGTAACCGACAATCTGGCCGTCTTCTTCGGCAACAAATATTCCAGCCGGATCACGGGAAGCATCCTGATCCAAATGTCGGGCTTTGCGCCATTTCCAATCACGACCATGGACCATGCCGAAATACTCTTGGATTTTTCGATCGATGGAAGCTCCTTCGAACGACGCAACGGTAATCGCTTTGATAGCCGGCAAGTCATCCGATCGGTATTCACGAATCTCGATTGGCATCACTGCACGTGTCCAAAGTATCGAAGGCTACTACGTTTATGCTTAGACTTTCAAAACGGCTCTTAGTCTAACCAGTGGGTAAGCTCATGGTCCAGCGGATCAGCAAGTTCCCAGTCCGGATCAGCGCTAACGGCAATCCATGGAACACGGTATTCGTCGGCTGTGACTCCGTCCGACGCAATAAATGCCGTGGTACCACCAAATCACGCACCTGACGGTACTTGGGGCCACAGGCGGATATTTTTCAAGAACAAGAACCGGCCCTTAGGGTGTCACATTTCGGCCACTTGTTGTCACCTATAGTTGTTAGGCAGCAACTTCAAACCTGCATCCATGGAAATGGGGCCGTGAACGCCAGAAATCTCGGCGATTCACTTCTACCAGACTCTTCACTCTGAAAGACAGACCGAAAAACCCTTATGGAAATTCTCACTCTGATGCCAATTTGTTCCAGCAGGAACTGCTCGGCAAGTGCCGGTCTATTGACCTCGGCGGTGGCATGATTGATGAAAACGAAATCGACTTGACCTAGTTACACACTACCAACAACGCGCTGAACTCCTGAACCGAGAATGGTTCCTCCGTCTCGAGGAAGCCAGGAACGTTTTTACCCATCATCCACTTCACAGCACATTGAACTACGGTGCTCCTACCGCAGTTGCGGCCGACTATGTTCTGGTTGGTTTCACTACGCTCAACACTTCAGAACACAACTTACTTTCATTACCTCGATTCGCTCACTCAACCTGACACGAAAGCTACGGGGTGATCAAACCCCAACTACGGTACTCGGATGGACATCTACGATCTGAGCGTTTCCATAGATTCACAAATGCATTCATGGCCTTTCTCCTTTCCGGACAAGCAGGACAGTTGGCGACCCATCGCACTGGAAGTTGTCTCGATGACAACACATTGCCATTAGGTGAGATAAACATCCGTGCCGGAACATCAAGCAGCGGGAACCAATCATTCTCAGAGGATCCTACAGCCGCTGGCATCGGGCAGCTTGTTCGACAATATCAGAATAAGATCCAGCAGAGACTAAAATCCAAAACCGCCCAAAGTAATGATTTTTAACATTGCAGACAGCAGGTATCCCAAATAAAAACCGGTCAATCGCCAACCATTGGATTTTCAGGATCGAGGTGACGTAGTATGATCGGCCGATCCGTCTGTAGGGGTATCCACGTTGGCCGAGGGGACCTCGCCCTCCGTAAACGATTCGTCATCTCGAGTGTTCAATTGTGGATACACATCCGAGGCCCATAGCCACTGTGGCGTGCCTTGTTGCAAGATGTGATAATCAGCACCAATGCGAGATTCGTCCATCCATTGATCGAGTTCCTTCCGCGTAACCGGTCCATAACAGTCGCTGTGATGCGTCATCACAAACCAAGCATCCGCTGGCTGCTGGTTGGGTACATCTTTTTTCGACTCGATCATCCCATCTTGGTTGGTGGCACCCGTCAAACATTCGGTTACCACGTTGGAGTTGGACATTTGATTGCCTGAGGTATCCGGAAGTAGTGCAACAGAATCATTAACATCCGGACTTGTCGATTCCATTGCGCTCGAAGCGGCTTCGAAATGCGTCCCACAACCGGGGCATTTGACTCGCCGGCCTAGCATTTCGCTCGGCACGCGCAACCCGTGCTGGCAATCAGAACAGTGAATGTAAACTGGCAATTCTGCCTCCCGAAACCCTCACCTGTGAAATCAATAGAATCGATAGTGGGCCTCCAAACATGAGAACGGGCTCTTTATCTCTTTATTTTAACGGGTGACTCAGCGATTAGGGAACGCCCACCAGAGAGTTCACAGAATGCTGCTGGTTTGTTGCTGTCGCGTGTTGCAGTCGGGGGTCCTTCGGCTTACAGTAAATAGATGCTCGCCAAACGCGTGATACCCTGCCTGGACGTCGATCGTGGGCGGGTGGTCAAAGGAACGAATTTCGTCAATCTCCGCGATGCCGGTGATCCTGTACAGGTGGCGGCTCGCTATGAAGAGGAAGGTGCGGACGAACTGGTTTTTCTTGACATCACAGCCAGCCACGAAGGTCGCGATATCATGCTGGATGTCGTGAAACGAACGGCCGAACAAGTATTCATGCCGCTCACAGTGGGTGGCGGAGTCAGGACACTCGAGGACATCCGCGCTCTGTTGAACGCAGGAAGCGATAAAGTTTCTATCAACTCAGCTGCCTGTCGCGATCCAGACTTTGTTTCGCAAGCAGCGCGGCGATTTGGTAGCCAGTGTATCGTAGTAAACATCGACCCTAAACGAATACAGCAAAACGGAACAGAAATCTGGGAGGTCCACATCAATGGAGGACGTGTAGGAACTGGGTTGCAAGCCGTTCCCTGGGCTCAACAAGTCGAACAACTAGGTGCTGGAGAGATCGTACTCACCAGCATGGACTGTGACGGGACGAAAGACGGGTACGATTTGGAGATCACGGCGGCGGTAAGTCAATCCGTGACCATTCCAGTTGTGGCAAGCGGCGGGGCCGGCTGCCCAAAACACTTGGCCGACGCGATTATCCAGGGACACGCCGACGCGGCGCTGGCGGCCAGCATCTTTCATTTCGGTGAATTTACCATTCACCAAACGAAGGAAGTTATGGCGGCACAGGGAATTCCTGTGCGACTATAGGAAGGTGAAACTATGGCGGACGTTGACGTTCAATCTGACATCACGCGATTTTCCGGTCGAGAGAATGAACTGGAAGTCGACAAGATGTTCCGTGCGTGTTGCAAGTTGGAAGGTAGTGACTTGCACATGAAGGTTGGCCAAGCCCCCATGGTCCGGATCGATGGATCTTTGCGGCCTCTCAACCGAGATCCTATCGATGACAAGGAAATGGCTGAATTGCTGTTTCCACTCATGAGTGAGTTTCATCGAAAGATCTTTGATGAGAACGGTGGTGCCGATTTCGCCCATACGGTCGAATTCGAAGGTACCTCCGTTCGGTTTCGCGTCAACATCCTTCAGCAACTCGGCCATATTGGGCTGGTGGCCCGGCGGGTCAACAATTTCATCCCTGATTTTGAAGGTTTGCACCTACCGCCTGTGATGGAAAGCCTGTGCAAATATTACCAAGGCATGGTGCTTTTGGCTGGTCCTACAGGATCTGGAAAAAGTACCACCATCGCTTCGATGCTCAATTGGATCAATCGTCACTACCGCAAACACATCTTGACCTTGGAAGACCCCATTGAATTCGTGTTCACCGATGAAAAATGTCTGGTTAACCAGCGCGAAGTCGGGATCGATGTCAAAAATTTTTCGATCGGACTAAAGCATGCTGTTCGTGAAGATCCAGATGTCATCCTCGTCGGTGAAATGCGTGACTACGAAACGTTCCTGACTGCTATTCAGGCAGCCGAAACTGGACACCTCGTTTTCGGAACGATTCATGCGTCGAGTGCGGCGTCGACGATCGGCCGTATTCTTGACCTGTTTCCCGAAGAAATGCATACCGCCGTGCGTGGCGCGATTTCGATGAATATGAAAGGCATCATCGCACAGAAGTTGTTGCCATCGATCCGTGAAGGAGTTGGACGTGTGCCATGTGTCGAAATCATGACGTTTACCCCTATGATCACCAAGCTGATCCTGGAAGGCGACGACAATAAGCTGCCGGATGCTATCCGAATCGGAGCCGACGAAGGCATGCAAGATTTTACGATGAGCCTGAAACTGTTGTTAGATGACGATCTTATCGATCGGCCCACCGCATTCGAAGTCGCGCCGAACCCTGAAGCCTTAAAAATGGCACTGAAGGGGATCGAAGTGAAGCAACCAGGAATTCTCTAATCGGTTACGTAGACTCAGATGGATAGATTCGCCGCCCTATTCTCAATCGCCCCCTGGAAGCAAGTCATGCCTTCATCGGGCTATCTGCTGCGGATCAGTCTCATGGTCAGCGTCGTCATGGCATGCGTGCTGGGATGGTCAGGACAGGCATCCACCACCTGGTCTCAGGAAGTCGTTGGAGGTGCTGCGGCGGTCGTTGATGCTGAACCGGACATCGACAATGCAGCAGTCGCTCCTGGACCTCGTGAGTTCATGCGTCCTACCGGCGGGTTTCTCAGTATTCTCAAACTGATTCCTTTGCTCATCATTTTTCTGATTTGGGTCTTTTTCGCCGACTGGGTCAATCGCGACGCAGACTATTCCAAAATGCCGCACGTGCCGTGGAATATGATTGTCGTCTTCCCCATGTCGATTGCCGTGATCCTGGCGCTAGTGATCCCGTTTTTTGCCGTGGGCATCATCTTGACCAGCCTTGCCCTACTAGTGCCCATGATCATATTTGTCACACAGCGCAATGCAAAAGTCCATAGCGACGACAAAGTACTAACAGCTGCACATATCTCGGCAGTGATGTCTGGCACAAGTCAGAAACGTTCCGGTAAAGAGGGAGAAACCGAAGGCAAGGGTCCACCGATCGGCTTGGTCCCCATGGGCGCCGAACAAGATCTGCTGAACAAATCCAATCTGTTGTTGGCCAAGCAGTCTCCAGGATATGTGGTCGCTCGAGAGGTGCTCTTTGATGCGATCAAACGACATGCTGATAAAATCATTTTGGACTACACTTCCGAAATCGTATCGGTTCGAATGGAAATCGACGGTGTCTGGCACGATGCTGGCAATCGCGATCGAGAAACAGCCGATCCCATGCTGGTCGTTCTCAAAAAGATTTCTAACCTGAACACTGACGATCGACGGTCTCGCCAAAAGGGAAATTTCGGTACCTCCTACCGTGGTCGTAAACAAACGTGGAATTTCGGTAGTCAAGGCACCAAGACCGGTGAACGAGCTGTGTTGCAATTGCGCACAAAAATCGGAAGCAATCTCAGCACGCTTGAAGACTTGGGAATGCGACCCAAACTCATTGAAACGGTGAAACGCCTGTTGAAGATGAAAAGCGGCATCCTGGTGTTTTCGTCTATGCCAAGCGGTGGCCTTTCTGCGACTCTGTCTGCAGCATTGGTTGCCGCGGACCGATATACGCGGCACATTATCACCTTTGAGGACGAATCGCACGTCGAAGTCGATATTGACAATATCGATGTCAACACCTTTCGTGGTGCAGACGACAATTCTCCTGTAGCAGAATTGGTGAAATTGTTTCGCACGGAACCCGATGCCATGGTGGTTCCCGATTTCCACGGTGCTGAGGTGCTTGAATTTCTATGCGATCAGGTGAACAAACATAGCAAGTTGATCATCGGCACGGTTCGAGCGAAAGAAGCTCCCGAAGCATTGCTGCGCATGCTGGCGTACAAAGCATCTACGGAAAAAATTGCACCCGCCATCCAAGCCGTCGTCAACCAACGCCTGATTCGGAAGTTGTGTGAATACTGCAAAGAAGCATACAACCCATCTCCGGAACTCGTCAAAAAGCTCGGCCTGCCAACTCAACGTATCGATACATTTTATCGCGAGCCTCAGAATCGCACCGAAGAGGATGAAGTTTGCAGCAAATGCGGAGGTATCGGTTACCGGGGCCGAACCGCCATTTTTGAGGTTCTTGTGATGAATGATGCCATTCGCGGTGCACTTGTGAAACAGCCCAAAATCGAGATATTACGAAAATTGGCACAGGAATCGGGAAACCGGACGCTGCAAGAAGAAGGAATCGTACTCGTCGCGCGTGGAATCACATCGTTATCGGAACTACAAAGAATTCTAAAACAATAAACCGAGCTGCATATTATGTTGACCCTATTACTGATCATCATCCTGTTAACATGTGCAGGGTTGGTTTGGCTGGAAGGCCTCTGGGGCGCTGCCGTCACGGTGCTGAATGTTTTATTTGCTGGCCTGATTGCTACCAGCTATTTCGCTTCATTGGCCGGTATGCTCGAAGATGTGCTGCCGAATTTTGCCTTTTTTTGGGACTTCCTTTCCTTTTGGTTGCTATTCGCCATCGTGTGCGGTTTGTTGAGACTCATTACGGGAACAATTTCTACGCATCGTGTGCGTTACATCATGGCAATAGAAATGGCGGGACGCACCATTCTCGCACTGGTGGTCGCCTGGTTAATGATTTGTCTCACCTGCTTCTCCTTACACTTTGCACCTCTGTCCGAATCGCCGTTCGCGGGTGGTTTCCAGCGAACGGCCATGTCCAAAGATTTTCTGGGGATGGCACCTGACCGGCAGTGGCTGGCAATCGTACATGGTTGCTCGGTAGGATCGCTCCAACCATTGTCGGGAAACACTATTAGTACTCCCAGTGAATTCATTGAAAACTACAGAGCTCGTCGAAGAGCTCTGGCAGAAATAAAAACCACGACCGGATCTTTCTATGCCAAGTGACATCCAGTCGACAACGCAATCTTTTCTCGCTGATGAGCATGAGCTGGAATCGTACCAGGCCATCAGTCCATGCGCACCACTCGCAGTGATTGCAGGGTTAGCATCTCCTTTGGCGCTCATCCACCCGCTATTGTGGACCGTGCCGTTGTCTGGCATCCTCGTGGCCTGGATCGGGATAAAACAAGTATCGTCCGATACTGGCTATACGGGCCGTCGAGCACTGCTGCTTGGCTTGGCCTTGTCGCTTTTCTTTGCATCCTTTCCTCCGGTCCGTTACCTGACCATCCAATGGATGCTTTCACGGCAGGCTAAACAAATAGCGGCCGATTGGATTGAACTACTACGATTGGGAGATCTTCAGCAAGCGCATCAATGGACGATCATGCCCGAGAAAAGGGCCGGAAAAGACGCCTCATTGGCAAAGTTCTACGAGAGCAGCGCGTCCTCACTCGCCGACTTAAATCGTTTGCAAGCTCGACAAGACGTTAAGCGTTTCCGGGAAAAATTGACAGAACACACCGTCCATCTTCGAATCGAAGGAATTCTTAAAGACGGTCACACCTACCAAGTGATCCTGGACTGTCAGCCCCAATCCGCTTCCGGTAGTCCAATAACTCCAGCCATCATTCGCCTTTCAATACGTCGCGAAAAGCAGAGAGGATCGGGCGAAAAGTTTTGGCGTCTCTTGGTCGTTGACCAGCGCTAGCGCCTTCGGTCGAGAAAGATCATAGCGTAATACGCTAGAGTCAAAATCGATTGAAGTGTGGCGGCAACGTACGTCATAGCCGCCGCGCTTAACACCTTCCGGACGTACGGCATCTCGTGTTGGTTGACAATTCCCATTCCCTCGAGCTTCTCCTTGGCTCGCGCGCTAGCATCAAACTCTACGGGCAAATTGACCAGCTGAAAGAACACCACCGCCCCAAACAGGGCTATGCCCACCACCACTAGAAAACGCAAGCCGGGAACGATGGCACCAAGCAACAACAAGATCATACTCCCGCGACTGCCAAAGTTGGCGGCTGGAACCGCCGCATTCCGCACAACCAACGGTAGATAATGACGAGCATCCTGAATCGCATGGCCAACTTCATGTGCAGCAATGCCTACCGCCGCCAAGGAATGACCGTGATAGACATCATGGCTCAGTCGCAAGACCTTGTGACGTGGATCGTAATGATCGCTCAAAGCACCCGGTATTTGTTCGATATCGACGTCGTAAAGCCCCGCACCATGGAGGATCTCACGTGCCGCCTGCGCACCGCTCATCCTTGCCGGCTCTCGAGCAGCACGAGCATAGCTCGATTTCACCTTCATCTGCGCCCACGCTGCCAGAATCAGGGCTGGGGACAAGAATAAGAGATACGCAAAATAGCCATAAAACATATTTCGTCTCCAATCGTTGAAACATTGCACTAAGATGTGAGACAATGCACCAGTTAATCCTACACATCTACTGGCGACAAGACTAGATCGAGCCTCGACCGTGTCGTCCAACCATGAAGCTAGAATCGGCGCAAGCGCGTTGGTTCATTCAGCGGCGAGGTGGGCGGGTTATCCGGCTCGCATCGCCAACGGTAATGTGATCACGATCGCGGTACCGTCGTGAACATCTCGATCGACGTAGGCGCTGCCTCCGTGGTGCTCGGCGATGCGACGAACGATCGCCAAACCCATCCCGCTACCTTCCTGCTCTCGAGGATTTCCTTGTATTCCTGGTTCAAATATATCTTCGGCCATGGCCAATGGAATACCGGCACCATTGTCGTGAACTACCATTTTCACAAAGGAGACTCCGTCCTGTTCAATCCTTTCACAATGAATCTTGATGTGGGGCGTCTGAGAATCACAACCGTGAATCGCCGCATTCCGCACAAGATTTGTGACCACCTGTTTCACACGTTTCCGATTACAGGACACCGTGGGGAAGGCATCACCGATGTACACCATGATCTCCCGCTGTTTCAATAGTTCCTCTTGTTCGAAAAGTGTTTCCTTAACGACATCCGACAACTGAACCCGTTCTGGTTCCATCTGAACGGCGCCTGTCTTTGCCAGCGTCGCCAAATCGTCCAATAACCGTTTGGACTCCAACAAACATGCCTCGACATGAGCCGCACCTTCCATCAGTCGTGGCAGGGGGTTCTCGTCTACCTGTTGTTTCAGCTGATCAAAGGAGTCTCTCAGCACCATAAAATTGGCGTTGATGTCGTGTGTCAACTCACGCATCAGCCTTCTTGTTCCTACCGTTCGCTGACGTGAACTGTGAGGTCGTGTGGATAACATCGTACGTGGCTCGTGACCTATCTGGATTGTTTGGTTTTTACATCGTTATTGATCAGAAAATATCGGACGTTATACGCCCCTCAAGTCTACGTTTTTCACTTGCGTTCGAAGGGGGACATTTTGAGAAAAGAAACGAAGTACCCTCGGCGATCGTATTCCGTAAGATCAGCATAATCGTTAAGCATAGGATTGATCACATAAACGGCAGCCGGTAATACGCCAAACCGGTATCCGAAACCGTAGCCATCATAAAGACCGAAAACTCCAAGCGTGCCGAAAGATCACCCATAGCGACTCTACAAGGATTGGTTCTCTTGTGGCCGAGAAGGAAAGTGATAATCCGTGCCGACGACTAGCGGAATTCACCATAGGAACTATTTTGTCCATCTGGTCTGCACGGTTGAATTTAACTGCCCACGGTTTCTACTATCGAAGGATAGCGGTAGCGCACTCTCGCTGTTCTACTCGCTCCAGCGCTTGTCGCAACAGAGTCGTCAAGCACGGTTCTACCTACGATCGTATGAGGACCAAGCATCCATGATGGCCTTAAAAACTACTAATCATGCCAGGCGCACCTCCTACGATCGGGATGACACCAATCACAAAGGATCGAACGGAACCACTGAATCTGTCACCCGTGCTTCCTTGGGGAACTGTCAGGCTAACCGTCTGACCAACCCAGGATTGAGATGGACCCGTTGATCGACGAAAACGGGTTTGCCCCCGGCCTCGACATTCCCTTGGCCTGCCGCTGGAAGAATGATCATCACAACGAGAAGGAAGGTCCCTGATTAACCAGTTACTGACTGGCATATTGGCATCTGCAGCCTCGAAGTGGAAAGGGAATACCTTTCTAACCACTAATTCGACCATCATCCGATCGACCGTGGGCCACTTGATGTAACAATTTCCTGGGCGAGTTTCTTCCATAATGGATGGTCCTGTGCAACCTGGCACTCAGCACCGGCAGGTTCCCGGATCACCTCCTCGCCAGCCCTCGGTCAATTGACAGCTTCTGCCGCCGGGCATTAACTTATTAAGGTTCCTTGGTAGACCCTGTTACGGTAGAACTCTGTTACGGGAAACTCTGTTACGAGAAACCCTGTTACGATACTTCACTTCATTGCCACACAAGTCAGAAGGCGGAAACGATGAAACAATGTTTGGCTGAGTTTATTGGAACGTTTTTCTTGTGTTTTGCAGGAATCTCGGCGATCTTGTCCACACAGGAACCATTGAATAGCGGCGCAGGACTCGTGGGAATCGCTTTGGCTCACGGTCTGGCTATTTCGATAGCTGTGAGTGTGTTCGGTGGAGTTTCCGGAGCTCACTTCAACCCGGCCGTTACCTGTGGCATGCTGGCTACGGGCCGCATTAAACCTCCGATGGCCATCAGCTACATCATCAGTCAATGCTTGTCCGGTGCCTTGGCGGCCTTTTTGTGCAGCATCATCT
This sequence comes from Pirellulaceae bacterium, assembly GCA_022448645.1. The sequence goes on along the minus strand of JAKVBZ010000004.1, from coordinate 91,030 downwards.
TTGCCGAAGGAGCAGTCGAGAGCGCTAAGCTAGGTATTCCTTTACCACCCGAGGGCGGAGGAATATCAATGGGAGTAGTGATTTTGGTGGAATTCATATTGACCTTCCTACTGGTCACTGCGATTTTCGGTACGGCGGTCGACGAGCGAGGAAAGATTGTCAATATCGGTGGATTTGCTATTGGCTTGACGGTTACCATGGACATCCTGGCCGGTGGAGCCGTGACTGGTGCCTCGATGAACCCCGCCCGCTCATTCGGCCCAGCTCTAGTCCACGGTCACTTTGACATGCACTGGTGTTATTGGGTGGGACCCATCCTGGGAGGAATCGCGGCTGCTTTGATTTACCAACACGTCATTCTAGACTCGGCTGAAGACTAAGCCGGGAGTGATTACGGACTGTTTAATTCATCTATTCAATTTATTGACCGATCTTGAGATTCGTTAGTTTGGAGTCCTTTTATGTGTCGCTGTCGAATTCATCCCGTATCTTGTCTTGCAATATGCCTCTTGTTAGCAGCCATCGTGGGCTGTCCTCCTCCTGCAGATACTCCTTCCTCCTCGAACGATACAACCGCCTCCTCTGGCGAGGAGGCAACGAGTAGTGCGGCTGATACGGAGGATGCTGGCTCAGAGGATGACAGCACGGCCACCACAACCGAAACAAGCGATCACTCTGCCGAGGAGGCCGCTGCCGTACCCGCAGTGGAAACCGAAGCCAGCGCACCACCATCGTCCATTTCCGTGCAACTGCCATCGTCCGGACTGACAGCCGGAATCCCCGGTAGCGGCGTACTCACGGTCGAACAAGTTCAAGCATGGTTGGACAATGCAGAAAACCATGTCCCCCTCGAAATCACCTTGCCACTCGGGCTCAATGAAGGCACCGGCCAAGTCTTCATTCCCGCAGACAACCCTCTGACCAAAGCTAAAATTGAACTAGGTCGTCAGTTGTACTTCGACACACGCATGTCAGGCGACGGCACGATCAGCTGTGCCAGCTGCCATCATCCGGACCACGGTTTTACAAAACCAGATCAATTTGGCATTGGCATCAATGGCCAAACTGGTAATCGCAACTCGCCGATCAGTTACAATCGTTTGCTGAGCACGGCTCAATTCTGGGATGGCCGCGCAGCAACACTGGAAGATCAAGCCAAAGGCCCCATTCAGGCCGATATCGAGCATGGCACGACACACGAGGCAGCCGAAGCGGCTATCGCTGCTGTCGAGGCATATCGCTTACAATTTGACCGTGTCTTCGGCCCCGACAGCGTCAACATTGACAACATCGCCAAAGCAATCGCTTCCTTTGAGAGGGTCATCGTTACGGGACCGTCACCCAACGACTACTACAAACAAATGCTGCCCTTCCTTGATTACGACGATGAAGATCTAGCAGAGTTAAAAGAAGACTCTCCGGATGCATTCGCCCAATACGAAGTCGCCAAGGCAGGCGTCGAAGAACAACCCATGTCAGAATCTGCTCTACGTGGACGGGAACTGTTTTTCAGTGAAAAGGTCGCATGCACAGCCTGTCACGTGGGGGCTAACTTCACGGACGAAAAATACCACAACTTGGGTGTGGGCATGGATCAAGAAAATCCCGATCTCGGACGATTCAAGGAAACAAATGACGAAAAAGATACGGGCGCATTCAAGACGCCCACGGTTCGCAATGTGGCATTGACCGGTCCGTACATGCATGACGGCAGCCAAAAAACGTTAGAAGAAGTGGTAGAATGGTACGCTAAAGGTGGACATGCCAATTCACATCTAAGTGATAAGATCAAAAAACTTGAGTTGAGCGACCAAGACAAACAGGACTTAGTTGCTTACCTGCACGCCCTTACCGGACAATTCCCCGAAGTGGAACAAGAACGACTACCATAACGCGTCGTTTCCAAAACGTGAATGTTCCGCCTGTTCGCATTGGCATGATCGGCCTGGATACGTCCCACGTATCCGCATTCGCAAAGATTCTAAATGATCCGACCGCCAGCCATTACGTGCCAGGTGGCCGGGTGGTCGTGGCTTATCCGGGTGGATCAGACGATTTTGAATTGAGCTATTCTCGTGTGCCTGGTTACACACGAGAACTCAAAGAACAGTACGGCGTCAAGCTGGTCAAATCGCCTGAAGAAGTCGCGGCGCAAGTCGACTTGGTCATGATCACTTCCCTGGATGGTCGCGTCCACCTGAAACAATTCCAACAGACGCTTCACCACAAACGGCCCACGTTTGTCGACAAACCATTGGCCACATCCGTGGAAGAGGCTCAACAAATTCTCGATCTGGGTCATCATCTGCCAGTCATGAGTTGTTCGGCTCTTCGGTTTGCCGATCCTCTCGTAAACGCTTTGCAAGCCAGCAAGGAGGATGTGATCGGCTGTGACATATGTGGGCTGATCGCAGAAGAACCAACTCAGCGAGATCTGTTCTTTTATGCTATCCACTCCGTGGAAGTCGTGGTGACGATCATGGGAACCGGTTGCTGTGAAGTACGGGCGGCCCGCAGTGACCAAGGCGATCTGATAACACTCATTTACAGTGACGGACGCCTGGCATCCATTCGCGGTCACCGCCAAGGCGAAAGTCGCTTTTGGGCAACCATTCATCGTCCAGAAGATAACGTCACGCTATTGGATCTGGATCAAGACGAAACCGCTCGACCGCGATATGTAGGTCTGCTGGAAGCAATCCTCCAGTCTCTACCACACGGACACTCGGCCGTTCCCGCCGCTGAGACGCTCGAAGTCATTCGCATTCTCGACGCTGCCATCAAGAGCCGAAATCTGGGTGGGCAACCCATTCAGTTAGAAACGTGTTGAATCTGCTGTTGACGAGGTTCCTGTCACCATCGTTTCAAAGGATAAGTCGGAATCAAGACCCATACATTTGCCTCTCTGCATATTTGCGTAACAGCGATGATTCGTCGACGACAGGGGAACGATGCCCACAACCCACCAGGACAATCTCGGCGGCCACAGTTGTCACGAACAATTAACCAGATTCTTGCTTTTCGATAGTATGTCTCTTGGATACTCAGACTCCAGACCGTTCTTGAAAATGCCTCTGAGATCGTTAGATTGTGATAGTTTCGGTTGGTGCCAATACACGACACGCTCCCTTGAACAAATAATTTTTTTCGGCACCTGAACCGGGAATTTTAACTCGAATACGGACCCACATCTTGACTACTTCACTCCAAGATATTGTGTGTTGTATGGGCCAGCCACTGGGTCGAAATCCAACACAATATATGATGGAAAAAGCCTTCGCGGCAGCCAATATCGACTGGCGTTACTTGACCCTAGAAGTCTCGCCAGAGAATCTGTCAGCCGCCGTGACGGGCATGCAAGCCATGGGCTTTCGAGGCACTAATGTCGCTTCACCACATCAAATGTCCGTGGTCCAGCATCTTCATCGCTTGACCGATTCGACTCAGTTGATCGGCGCTGTTAACTGTGTTTACTTCTCTGACGGAGAATATGTGGGAGAGAACACAGATGGCAAAGGATTTTTGCAAGCATTTCGAAAGATATCGGACCCGACAGACAAAAAGGTCGTCATTCTCGGTGCGGGGGGAACTGCCCGTGCCATCAGTTTCGAACTTGCTTGGGCGGGCGCCCGGGAAATTGTCATCGCCAATCGCTCGGTGGAACGCGGACAGTCACTCGTGGATGCCCTACAATCACACATTGCGAAAGCGTCCTTGGTGGAATGGTCGGGAGACTATGTTGTTGACGAAGAAACGGAACTATTAGTCCAGGCAACGGCTCTGGGACTACGAGACGCGACGGTACGTGTGCCTGTCGCTTTGGACTCCTTCCGTGAAGGTCTCATCGTCGCCGACGTAGTTCACAATCCGCCGCGTACACGCTTTTTACAGGAAGCGGCCGATCAGGGTTGCACTGTTTTAGATGGAATTGCCATGCTGGTACACCAAGCGGCTCGGGACTTCTCTATTTGGACCGGCATAGAACCTGATAAAACAGTGATGCGAGAATCGGTCGAAGAGTTTTTCGAGCTCTAAACACGAGGAGCTGAGTCCCATGTCCGATGTCCGTGGTTTATTCGTAACGGGAACTGACACAGAAGTCGGTAAAACTTACGTCGCTTCTCTGATTGCCCGAGCGCTCCATACCGCCGGGCATCGCGTTGGAGTGTATAAGCCTGTGGCCAGTGGCGTGGGATCCGACGACGATCCAGCTCAGGCTGATGGTTACCAACTATGGGATGCAGCCGGCCAACCGGGATCGTTGGAAGAAGTATGTCCTCAAAGATTTGCAGCGCCACTGGCCCCTCATCTGGCCGCGCAACAAGAAAACACTCTCGTGGATGAGAATCTGCTAGTACAAGGTCTGAAAATCTGGTTAGGACGGAGTGATGTCGTGGTAGTGGAAGGAATCGGCGGGCTGATGTCGCCAGTTTCTTCTACTTTCTACACAGCCGATTTGGCCCTCGCATTTGGTTTTCCGTTGGTGGTCGTCGCTCCCAACCAACTGGGCGTCATCAACCAAACCATTCAAACACTCATAACGGCCACAACGTTCGGCGAGGGTCTAGAAATCGCGGGCGTTGTCCTCAACGATGTGAGGCAAAACGTTATAGATAGTAGCACGTCCAGCAACCGGCAACAGCTCACAGAACATTGTGTTCCACCGATATTGACCCAGATCGGTCACAACTCGGATCAAATCCATCCATCGGTCGACTGGTTTGGACTGGCTAAATAGTTAGCACTTCTTTCGTCAGCTCCTCAACCGCTTTGCTAACAGCCTCGAGCGCCCGTTCTAAGTCTGCCGGGCACCTGCAATGGCGTAGTCATCAGTAGCATTCGACAACAGATTCTCCTGGACGTTTCATGGTGATAAAGACCGATTTGGAAAAATCGTTTTCCTTCCGTTTGATGTGGTTACCCACAACAGATGATCCTTCGCGAATCGTAAATTCGGTCATTGCCTGGTGTCTCATATTCTGGAGAACTTCGACCCATTTAGATCGCACTATTATCCGAGCCATGTTCACTAAGCTCTCGCGAAGTCACCTACGTAAGTTGACCCCATCAAGAATAGTTCACAGCGAGGCGAATCCCAAGACGTTCTCCGATTAGATGGCATGAACGGCTTACCACGTAGCAGCACGATGAAAGCATCCATGATCGTCTAATCGATAACCTTGTTGAGTGGATACTCAACGATGCCACGAGCACCAGCCGCCTTCAGTCGGGGAATGATGTTCCGCACCACCGACTCATCCAATACCGTGATGATGTCCACCCACTGTTCATCCGCGAGGCTCGATACAGTAGGAGTTTGCAGTGACGGTAAAAGGGATAGCACCTGCTGGACACTGCCATTCGGAACATTCATCATCAGTCCAACCTTGCCCTCAGCTGCGATGGCTCCATTAAGCATCAACGCGATGTCGTCGATCTTTTGCCGCTTCCAAGAGTCAGCATACGCTTGGTGATTTGCAATGAATCGCGTGGTGCTTTGCAACACCTCTGCCACGATTCGCAGATTATTGGCTCGCAGGGAGGAACCTGTCTCAGTTACTTCCACGATGGCATCTGCTAATCGAGGAGGCTTGACTTCGGTGGCTCCCCAACTGAACTCCACATTTGCCGTGACCCCATGTTCTGCGAGAAATCGCTGCGTCATTCCCACAGCTTCGGTAGCGATTCTGGCGCCTTGCAGGTCTGAGACTTGCTGGACTGGTGAATCGTTAGGTACACAAAGTACCCAGCGGACGGGACGACGACTAACTTTGGAAAACACCAACTCTGCGACCTCGTGAACATCGGCTCCAGTTTCCATAATCCAGTCGAATCCGGTCAGCCCAGCATCCAATACTCCATCGGCCACATAGCGTGCCATTTCTTGCGCCCGTATGAGCATGCACTCGATGTCATCATCATCGATCGTGGGAAAATAGCTGCGCGAGCTGAATGTGATCTTGTAACCGGCTCGTCGAAAAAGCCCACCGGTGGCTTCCTGCAAACTTCCGGCAGGGATACCTAGTTTTAGTACTTGTGACATAGACAAATGGCCCTTGATCGAGAGGGACAATACTGGCAAGTGGCAGGAATCAATGCGTTAGGTCACTTGGACCCATAGACTTCATCAGGATCGAAAATTTTCTCACCAATGGTCCGTAGTCCCTCAGGAGAAACTTGGCGATAAAAACAACTTCGATAGCCTGTGTGACAGGCCGCGTCGCCTACTTGATTTACCTTGAGCAAGATCGTGTCGGCATCACAATCGATACAGATTTCTTCTACGTTCTGTACGTTTCCGCTCTCTTCGCCTTTCCGCCACAACTTGCCTCGACTACGGCTAAAATAGACCGCGCGCCCCGTTTGTACCGTCTCAGCGTAACTTTCGGGGTTCATGTATGCCAACATCAATACTTCGCCCGTCTTTGCGTCTTGAGCGATGGCGGGCAACAAACCATCACCTTTGTCAAAGTTGGGACTACTGTCAGTGGTCGAGGCCATGATTGGATTCCGTAGGTTGGATGTGAATCGGAGGTCCAAGATCCGTGGACAAGTGGTTCGTCCAGATTCAAAGCAAGGTCGGAAATAAGCTTTTCCGAACACTAGAGTGTACCTGACAATAGGGCCCCTTTACCAGCGTCAGCCATCCCTCAGACAAAGGTTTCTGGCAACTCGTATCAGGACACAACCGCTTCGGCCGAATCAAGCGATCTCGCTTCGGCCTGACTGGTGTCGACCACCAAGTTCATAGTCGTCGTCCAACGCCCTTGCTCGTCACCTCGCACCCGCCAATGTGGCATGACGACGACTGACTGATGAACGGCCTCAAATCCGCCTTCTGATTGACTGACCGTCTCTACTGGAAACGTCCAGAACGGGGTGGGACGATTCGCTTCCAAATTTACCCGCATGCCCATCCATTCGTCCGCTAGGCCGATCGAGGATCCTTTTTCCAAGTCGAGAACGGTTCCCAAGTGACCCAGTCGTTGATCACCGCGGAAAAAATAACGATCGTCAGCCTGAGGAGGCAACCCGGCCAGATTCAACTCGACAGCAAAATGTAAATCTCGATTTTGTGGAAGTCCTTCCAGCATGTACGCGATCTCCACGACTTCGCTGCCAGCAGTTAGCGCAATCCCTTTGGTGATGGTAAGAGGAAAATCAAAAGCCATCGCCGTGCGCGTCAACTGCACGCGAATGCGATCGGGATTTCGCTGGACTCGTGCTTCGTACGTATGACCGGCAAAGTCACCTCGATCCTCTAACTCACCCCGAGCCACTTGCTCCAAGCTGACATCATCGTCCAAAAAGTAGTCCAGTAAACTCTTCCGAGGTGCCCGATCGTACTGCAGTTTTTTCTCCAAACCCTCTTGCTTGAACACAACACGGTCATGAATACTGGCCGCTTCATCATTGTGTTGAGAAGCACCTTGAAGCACTTTGGAATGGTAGGGTTCACAGCGTCGAGCGAGGGTAGCAAGTAGGTTGTGGCAGATCGAACGAACGTCTAACTCGTAAAGTTGTCCTCCACGAGCCGGGGCCAGGAATGCTATTAGACGGTCGTTGGCCAAGCAGACTTCCTGACGCGTGTCGAAATCGTAGTCTTCTGCTGTGGCATCTACCCAAGCACCTGATTTTCCGGTCGCCTGATCCAACAAATTGTCCGCCGCAATGAGGTGATTGTAGACGGCATTACGCAAATGCGGTAAATAGATGCCACCAAAAGCACCATGCCAATAGCTGCAATTGCATTGAGCTCGATACAATTCCCGGCGTGCCGACTCAACAAAGTCGACATCACGGTTGTCTCCCATGACCGCCGCCAACCGCTGGCTGACCATCATCATACGAACGTACATTTCATTGGATTCTGGGTACTTAACCTTAAAGTTGCGCCAGAATCCGCCTCGAACAAAACTGGAAACTCGAGGCCAATGAGGTGTTTGTTCTAGCTCGTGCTGTATGGCTTCGTATTCAAGCTGTCGTTCAGTAGGCAATGCCCATTCTGTCATTTCCCGGTAACTGCCCTCGGGTAAGTAGATCTGGCCCTGAGGTGCGGTATTGTGAAAGGTTTCGGCAGGAGTGGTCACTTGCAACCAACTTTGGTTCTGGACCAAAGTGTCAAAAAAATTTCTTAACCATTCATTCTCGTAAACGTGTTGCTTGGTGTCTGGCCAAGTTCCAAACTTCTCACCGTCATCTCCAAACAATACCACTGCGTCCTCATGCCGTTCCGCAATGTTGCGCAGATAATCAATGGTCGCTTGAGGCTCGGCAAACGGAATCAAATATCGCAGTCGCTCACTCCCCGGGAATACCGCAATCGTACGACCGTCCTCCTCGGTCACATAGTAGCCGAATAACTGTTCCTCTGGCACGCCAGCGTTTTTGAAATGGAAGTCGTCCAGCACGGTATAATCCATACCCGCTCGCGATAAATCGGCTGCCAGTGACTGCTCCCATACTCGTTCGGCAATCCACATGCCCTGGACTCGACCACCCAGTCGTCGTTCGAGCCAACGAGTGTATTCCGTAATCTGACCGTTGCGATCACGTGGAGGAATCATCGTTAAAATCGGTTCGTAATAGGCACCTCCAACGATTTCGATGCGCTGTGCTTCGACCAGTGCCGCTAAGCGATCAAGGTATTCTGGATGGTGTACGTCCAACCATTCCATCAAAGGACCGCTTGTATGAAGAGCAATCTTTAAGTCCGTATACGGTTCGAAGACATCCAGAAACGGAGCGTAACTGTCGCGATAAGCCTGCTCAAAGACACCGTCAAAATTACCGACCGGTTGATGGTTGTGAAGCAGCAGAATGAGGCGAATGGATGGGTTCATAATCTCGTGCGTGCCATGTAGGAGTGTGTTGTAACCACGACCGACCAATCGTCCATCCTGGTATTGTCGTGGAGTGTGGTGCCTGGGGAAAACATTGGTTCCCCCTGTCGCCAATACGGCCGACTTTTCCACAACATGAAACGGGTCATGGACCTGACAACACCTGTCAATTCACAGGGGATGCCAATTCTGGGGGGGAGTCACCAATGACTATGTCTCCCGTATCGACAAGACCTACCCGCTTTATCCAGTTTTTCCAAGCGCAAAAGCTTTACTGAACGTTACTGTCAGGCCTTCAGCATGCCACCATTACGGAAATTGCATGCACAAGGGCGGACACAATAGGCTCAAAACCAGCACGACTGGATCGTTTTCGCCAGACAGGGCGGCATTTTCCAGAGGATTCGGATGGGGAGCACAACCCGCACCTCAACCCTAGCCGACCATATCAGGCTGGGCCGTACAACTTGTACCCGCAGTCTTAATGGTCTGCTGCAATCGTGTCAAACCGGCCAGTGTCAACTAGGGTATTGTAGGTAGATTCTCTTGCCTACTTTTTCCAAGAATTAACAGACGAACGCGGCGCAGAGCGACACCATAAGAAACGGCCAGTTTACGAAGAAACCGAGTGTTGGACACTTGCCAAAATGTCGCGGTAGAGATCGGCGTATTGCCGTGCACTTCGACTCCATGACCAATCTTGGCGCATGCCCGCTTCTACCAATTGAGCCCAAAGCGATTTTTGATGAAATGCCTCAACAGCACGGTGAAGGGTGTGGTCAAGCTCTTCAGGACGGTAGGCATCGAAACTAAAACCGGTAGCTGTTCCGTCAGTAATGGCCGGTTCATGGGCATCCACAATCGTATCTGCCAAGCCCCCGGTCGCACGGACGATAGGTACGGTGCCGTACCGAAGACTATAGAGTTGATTTAGGCCACATGGCTCATACCGGCTGGGCATTAGGAACATGTCAGCGGCTGCTTCGATCCGATGGGCAAGCGATTCTGAAAACTCGAGGTGCACGGAAACTTTGTCAGGTCGTTGAGCTGCCAGATGCGTCAATAAATCATGGTACTTTGGATCCCCGCAACCGAGGACGACCCACTGGACGTCTCGTTCGAGCCATGCAGGAAGCACTTGTGCCACCAAATCAAATCCTTTTTGATCCGCCAAACGGCCAATCATTCCTACCAGCGGTATATCATCTGCCACAGGTAGATTGACTTCGCTACCTAGTGCCCTTTTTGCTGCCGCTTTCCCCACTTTCCAATCTTTGACTTCGTATTTGCAGGCCAGTTTGTCATCGTCCTGCGGGTTCCAAGCAGTGTAGTCAACTCCGTTCAGGATTCCGTGCAACACACTTTGCCTTTGCTTTAACACGTCTTCCAACCCACAACCGAGCGGTGCTTGCTGGATCTCCTGAGCATACTGAGGGCTAACGGTGTTAATGGCATCTGCGAATACGATCCCTGTCTTGAGCAAGTTCAAATCGCCCCAAAACTCCATCTGATGCCAGTTAAAATGTTTCCAATCGATCCCGGTGAGCAACATGTCCCAATGCCAAAACCTCCCCTGATATGCCATATTGTGAATGGTCATCAGAGAACCAATTCGTTCGTAGCACGGGTCGTGGCAGTATTCTGTCTTAAGGTAAGCCGGAATTAATCCGGTCTGCCAATCGTTACAGTGGAGAATATCCACATTCAGATCGAGCAAACGGATGGCTTCCATCACACTCCGACAGAAAAAAACAAACCGTTCGCAATTGTCACGGTAATCCTGTCCATGTTCGCCATATAGTTGTGGGCGGTCATAGTAGTCGTCTTGTTCGACGAGAAACACAGGCACCTTGGAACCAGGTAGAGTGCTACGCAGAAATCGGCCGCAAACGTGCTTGTTGCCGATCGGCACCTCGAATTCCACTTCCAAATGAGAATTTGGCCGGCCGCTCTCGATCGCTTCTCGATATGCCGGCATCACTACAAAACACTCATGCCCTAATTCAGACAAAGCGATTGGCAGCGCGCCGGATACGTCGGCTAGACCTCCCGTCTTAGCAAAAGGCACCAGTTCACTGGTAGCAAACAGAATACGCACAAGTCTCACCTATGACTGACTGGATAACCGACGAAAACAGAAAACGATTTGTCGAGGATTCACGCTCGAAACGGTTTAAAAAACGATGTACAAAGGCCTGCGATCATTTCCGCTAAAAGTTTTGAAGCCGCGTCTGAAATGACAAAGCCGCTGTTCAATCTTACAACATCGCTGGCCCCCAACCCAATATCTTTTCGCCGGGTTGTACCGGTTATGGCGAAACGCAACTGGCTGCGGTTTCAACATCCATCAGCTGCGGAAGCTCTAGATCCCAGTTCTTTGGAAAAACCGGCAGCGAGCCCGTCTGTCTGATCCGATTGAAACCGCTTCTAAGAGCCTGGACAGACAACGCTCACAGAGAATCCGAGTTCACAAGCACAGACCTGCTTTCGGAACCAGTCTGACCGTGAACGACGAAGGCTTAGGATGACAAAACGGCAACGATGGCTCGACAGACGCGATCCATATTCTCGTCGGTCAATCCTGCCACGTTGATGCGGCCGCTACCCACAACATAAATCGCATGTTGATGACGAAGTTCGTCTACCTGAAGAGGGGTCAGTCCCGAAAAGGAAAACATGCCTCGCTGCTGTTGCAGGAAGCTGAAATCCACTGGAGTACCCATAGCTTGGGTGGTTTCCACAAACTTGTCTCGCATGGCCTGAATGCGTTCTCGCATCTGCGCTACCTCCACTTCCCATTGCTCCCAGAGAGCCGCATCGGCAAGTATTGTCGAGACAATCGCCGCCCCATGGGCAGGCGGATTCGAATAGTTGGCTCGGACACTGCGCTTGATCTGACTGAATGCTGCGGAGACCGTATCGGAAGATGACGCAACCACCGTCATGGCACCGACACGTTCCCGGTATAAACCAAAATTCTTGGAAAAAGAATTGCAGATGAGAAGCTCGGGCGCTTTTGCCATGAGCAATCTCAACCCCGCCGCATCGTCTTCCAATCCATCACCAAAACCCTGATAAGCAAAATCGACCACTGGCAATAGTCCACGCCGCACGACGACATCCGTAATCTGTTCCCACTGCTCCAAGCTAGGATCGACACCGGTAGGATTGTGACAGCAGGCGTGCAACAAAACAGCATGACCGTTTGGAATGTTTTCCAACGCCTGGAGCATGCCATCGATATCCAGCTGATTCGCTGCAGCGTCAAAGTATGTGTATTTGTCAGTTTGCAGGCCAGCCGCATGAAATACATTGGCATGGTTTGCCCAAGTTGGGTCACTCAGCCATACCGACATTCCTGAAAAATGCTGCTTGATGAAATCGGCCGCCACGCGCAGCGCGGCAGTTCCGCCAGGTGTTTGTACAGTCGCAGCTTGTACCTGAAGTTCCGATCCGAACAACAAATCCTGAACGTGTCGCTGGAAGTCGGGAAAGCCGGCAATCCCCAGGTAGGCTTTTGTGTTCTCTTGGGTTAACAGACGATGCTCTGCCTCACGAACACAATTCAAGATCGGCGTAACACCACTTTCGTCTTTGTAGACGCCGACAGTCAGATTTACTTTTTCCGCATGGGCATCCTGTTGATATGCTTCGGTCAGGCCGAGAATCGGATCGGGGGGCGCAGAAGGGACCTTTTCAAACATGAGCGTGATGACTCCCTCGTAAACGAAGAAAAAACAACTTTTCGTAATCTTGTGATTACCAATCGGTTGTGAAACAATTGTAATCATCGATAGTCCAGATTGTCACTAGCCCAAACTACTATGAATTCGCTTGACGCCTCATTCGATGTTCCTTTTGTCCATCGTTTGCGATTCACGCGGGACGTGCTTACGTCGGACTCCCACGTGCTGACAGACCTGATGGAAACCTCTCCGGACCAGGTCGCCCGTGCGCAATTTTGGGTAGATCAACAAGTTCTGGCAGCTCGTCCCGATCTGCCTCAGCGCATCCGTCGACTGATGGCCCCACGAGCCGCCCATTTGGAATTGGTAGGAAACGTTCAGGTCGTTCCCGGTGGAGAAGAGGTAAAGAACGACATCCATGTATTGGAGCGCGTTCTCAAAGTTCTCAATGCTGCCGATCTAGATCGACGAAGTTACGTGGTAGTTATCGGTGGGGGAGCTGTGTTGGACGCCATCGGATTCGCCACTTCCATCGCCCATCGGGGCCTCCGATTGATTCGCCTCCCTACAACAACTTTGGCGCAGGCGGATTCTGGAATCGGAGTCAAGAATGCGGTCAATCTATTTCACAAAAAGAACTGGATCGGAACGTTCAGCGTCCCTTGGGGTGTGATCAATGATGTAGGACTCCTGAAGACTCTACCCGATCGAGACTATCGCTGTGGCTTTGCGGAAGCAGTCAAGGTTGCCTTATTGAAAGACAGGCAATTCTTTGAGGAAATTGCCCAACAAACTAGCGTTATCGCCGCACGCGACACCGACACGGCCAGCAGCGTGATTGCACGCTCCGCCGAGTGGCACCTACGGCATATCACACAAGCTGGTGATCCGTTCGAGTTCCTAGAGGCACGGCCCCTGGATTTTGGCCACTGGTCAGCACATAAATTAGAAGCCCTAACAAAGTATGAACTGAGGCACGGTGAAGCCGTCGCAATTGGCTTGGCCATTGATACCGTTTATTCACATCTGCAACATGGCTTACCGGAATCTGAAGTACACGCTATTTTGTCTTGTCTGCGTCAGCTTGGGTTCGATCTGGATCATCCGCTCCTGCACAATACCGATCTCTTATTTGCCGGACTCGAAGAATTCCGGCAACACTTGGGAGGCCGGTTGACGTTGACGATGCTACAAAGGATCGGCCAACCCGTAGATATCCATGAAGTCGACCTGAAAGTAATGACCACAGCGATCGCTCAGCTGTCCAGTGATCGCGCTAACGCGAGTTAAACATCTCTAACATCTTGCGCCCCTTGTAAATAGAGTACGCCTCGATCGGCCCCAATGGTCGGGCATTACCGCAGTTCGGATACCAGAAAGAGTCTCGCTCGTCCGTCACCAAAATGCCAGATTGGCCATTTGATTGTGCCAAGGCCACTAGCACAGGTTCGTCAAAGAAGACGCCCAGCATGTGAATATTTAGCTGGCTATAGCCAGCTTCACTTGACTTCTGTTCCAGATATCGACTCTGAGAAAGTAGCTGTCCAGATAAATGGTCCGGGGAGACCTCAACAATTTCTTCATGCTCGGTCTGCACGCCAGCGTACACAGAATAGATATTATCGAGAGACAGGTCGGCCAAGTCTGCCGTGAGTGCATGCACCATGGGTCCTGCAATACCAACATTACTGTAGCTCTCTTCCGCCAGCCGGTACTCGTACCGAAATAGAAAACAAACGACAGATTCGTCGTAACCGGGCCAGAACAGATCCCGCTGATCGATCAATTCAATGGACTGCGGCGCAATGCCAAAACGGATGGGTTCCGCCAGATAGCAAACCAACTCGGCTTCCGCTCTAGCTTCGGCCGAGGCATATCGTGGATCGATCTGATCCGCAATTTCTAATTCCTCGACATAATGTAAGACGCGCAGGCGAGTACTCGGATCGTCAGCCATATCCACCAACGCCAAAGTGCCTTGTTTCTCGCCAAGCCGCGATAGGGCAGCAGCCGCTTCGACCCGCACACGACGATGCCCCAGCTCTAAAGCTTGAAGAAGCTTGTCAATACAATCTTCATTGCCAATGAATGACAGCGTATCGCATAACGAGACAGCCAAGGCAACCCCATCATTCACCTGATCTCGCACCCGTTGCCAGCCCTGAGGGTCTTGTGGAGGAGCCTCTTCCCACTGAGCTAACCGACCGACAACAGTCCCTAGCAGCGCGGCCAAGCGCTCCCCTCGCCCTTCGGCAGGATGCTGTTCAAAGAACTGTCGGCGCGTAAAATAATTCGCCAAATCGAGTATGGGTGCCGCCAACTGTGCGTGCTCCAATCCGCCCAAAAGCCCCGGGAAAAGGGCACTTACATCATCTGCATTTAACCTCGAAAGTGCCAGAAACACCAATGCAGCGTCTACCGCCTTCGAGGGTGGATCTGCAATGACAAGCTCTGCAAAACACGACAAATCTTCTGGCGTACGTCCCTGAATCAATAACGA
The DNA here is from genome assembly GCA_022448645.1 of Pirellulaceae bacterium. The sequence goes on along the minus strand of JAKVBZ010000004.1, from coordinate 76,001 downwards.
TAGCAAGTGGTGGCGACAGCAGCTTTTTGCTTCCATGCGCCCATACAGTTCAGATAATTCGGCGCGCATGACCGAATCGATGGAAAAAACCGTACCGGCTGTCGAGACGGCTGCGCTACGTTCGACGATTCTCACCAAAATTCGTTCGACAAGTTGCTCAGCATTAGTGCCTTCTGAAAAAGGCGCATGCTGGGACAACTGTGCCATTAACACCATGATTTCGTCGTCTTGCGCATCAATGATCCAATCTGTCATCCATGCAGAAGGTGGTTCCGCGGAAAGCTCCGCCGAATCACCGGAAAAGTAATCAACCAAGGAAAAAACTCTGTGCGACATACTTTCAAGTTATACTCTCGCGGGTGATCTGGGGGTACTGTGTGAAAAAAAATGTCTTGACGAAAACCAGGAAAAACTGTTCCAATGCGGAAAATTGGAGGATTCATTTAGGTGGCCGACCCCTGTCAACCGACAATTGGAGGAACGGTTCTCAGACGTGTTTCCTTTGGTTTTTTAACCGTACAAACCGCTTTTCTTCGTACTGGGCGCCCCGGAGAAAAGCAAACTATTGATTTTGGGCCCCTACCTTTTAGGAGCCTTGCAGATGGCAACGAAGAAGAAAAAGACTGCTAAGAAAAAGACAGCCGCACGGAAGACGGCCAAGCAGTCCCCCAAGAAGAAGACTGCAACCAAAAAGAAAACGGCTAAGAAAAAGACGGCTAAGCGGTCTACTAAGAAGAAGACCACGACCAAAAAGAAAACGGCTAAGAAAAAGACAGCCAAGAAAAAAACAGCTCAGCGGTCTACCAAAAAGAAAACTGCTGCCCGGAAAAAAACCACCAGTCGCGCAAAGAAGAAGTAAAGCGACGTCGCGTCTAACCTGGTGACGCAAAAAGAGAAAACAACAAGAAAGGCCGGCCGGCTCGATAAGACGAGCTTCGCCGGCCTATTGATTTGAAGCCGCCAACAGACGACAAATGTTGTTATCAACAGCAATATTCGCTACGACGTAGTGTGGCCGTTTCCACCCAGTAGGTATTGACGAAACCTCTTGAGGCTGCTAAGCTTACGGCAACTGTTGACATCGCCACCGTCACCCTATCCTTTCTCAGCGTTTCAGTGACCCAATCCAACTTAAAGCGACGAAAGCTTGAATTCAGCGATCTGGCTCTTTCTGATATCACGCTAAAGGCTCTCAGCGAAGCAGATTATCTGCAACCCACCCCCGTGCAAGCCGGCTTAATCCCTCTGGCATTGCGCGGGATTGACCTTCTTGGTCAAGCGCAGACCGGCACGGGAAAAACTGCATCCTTCAGCATTCCCATCTTGGAAAGACTCAAATCACGACGGGACGTACCAACTCCTCAAGCCCTCATCCTCGTGCCGACTCGTGAGCTAGCCGTCCAAGTTCATGACGAAATCGTCAAACTATCTCACGGTCGTCGAGCCAATTGTGTGGCTTTATATGGTGGTAAACCAATTCGGCAGCAAATGGAAAAACTGCGACGAGGACAACAAGTCATCGTGGGCACTCCTGGTCGTGTGATAGATCATATCGGGCGCGGGACGCTAATCCTGGAAGGTATCTCGATGGTGGTCCTCGACGAAGCAGACCGCATGCTAGACATTGGCTTTCGGCCTGACATCGAAAAAATCCTCCGTCGATGCCCGCGCGACAGGCAAACCCTACTTCTGTCAGCTACTCTCCCGCCACCCGTCGTAAGATTGGCTCGGCGGTATATGAGAAATCCTCGAAAACTTAACTTTTCGCCCAAAGAAATCACGGTCGATACCATCGACCAGTTCTATTTCACAGTCAGCCAGGAAAGAAAGTTCGATCTGCTCGTCCGTTTGATTAAACGTGAAGAACCTCAACAAGCAATCGTCTTTTGCCGAACCAAGCGCGGTACAGAACGTATCAGTCGCAAACTGACCGATCGCATGAAATCAGTCGGTTGCATCCATGGTGATATGGACCAACGAGCCAGAGATCGCGTGATGCGGTCTTTCCGCGAAAAGAAACTTCGAATCCTGGTCGCCACTGATGTGGTCGGAAGAGGAATTGATGTGTCCGGTATCTCTCATATCATCAATCACGATACCCCTCAATTCTGTGACGACTATGTGCATCGAGTCGGTCGAGCAGGCCGTATGGGGCGCGAAGGTGTCGCCTTTACGTTTGTGACTCCAGAAGAAGGTAACGAACTGACGCGTATCGAAATGCGGATTAACACTCAGCTGAAACGAGACGAAATGGATCAGTTCGATCCGGTGACCGGCCTTGAAAAAGAGAAGGACGGCCAAGCAGATGAGCCTGCTCCGCCACCGCCTCCTGCCAATCTTAGACGCGAGGGACGAGGCCCGCGTCGGCATCGAAAAGCCTTGTGAGCATCCGCCGAATAGTTTTTACGGACCGGCTGAAAACGCCGATGCCTGCAGCTGAGCAGTGGACGAACATCTGACGAAGAAGCACCTCACATCGCTAGCGTTGTAGGGCGGACCATTTCAATGCGTGAGGAATGCAGTTGGGTCGTCTCTGAAGGTATCATGCTCAGGAAGCACTTCGCTCAAAGCATTCGCACTGTTTCGGCCACGACCCACCCGACCTCAGCCCAACCTCCTTGAAGGCTTCGCTCTATTCATCGGCACTGACGAATAGCTCGCGGAGAAACGCAGATGCCGCATCCCAGCGCTTGGCGGCGGACGCGAAGTCAACCTCCATGGCCCGGATGGTCTGCGGTGTCTCGACGCGCACTTTCGTTGTCACTTCCTCGTTCAACGGTATCTGTGCACTGCGGCCCCTTGCCAATTTGATCTCGACTTCTGGCGTAAGAAGATAATCGATCAGTTGACGAGCAGAGTCCGAACGGGGCGCGCCACGGATAAGCGAGATGGTGTTGGGAATGAACATGGTACCTATCTGACCTTCGCCCTGATCCGGATAGACCAACATCACATCGAAACCATTTTCCACTTCAATCATCGCATCATCAGTATCGGTAATTCCGAACGCCAGCGCCCCACTGGCGACTGCCTGAGCCACTTGTTTGTTGCCAGCATGGATAACAGCATTGCTGCGAACTTTGCGAAAAAACTCACGAGCCCGTTCATCGCCCCATCGGTCGAACAGGCAGGCAGCATGGGTAGCCGTTGTTCCGAACAGCGGCTTGGCTATCCCCACTCGTCCTGCCCATTTCGGATCCGCGAGGTCCTCGATCGATCGAGGGTATTCGTCGGAAGAAAGTTGCTGCGTGTTCACGATCAGGACACGAGCTCGTGCTGCAAAACCAAACCACGTACCATCCAATGATCGGTATTGGGCAGGAAAGCTGTCGGCCTTGGTGGTTTGATGCGCTGCCAGCAAGCCCTTTTGTCCCAAACGTAATGTGTGCAAGATCTCGTTATTCCAAAACAAGTCACAATTGGGCCGCTGTTGCTCCTGGACAATTCGATTGGCCAATCCAATGGTCTTGTTTGATTCCACATCATACAAAGCGTGCACCTGGATGCCGGTCTCGTCAGTAAACGCATCCAGTATTTCCTCAGAGAATTCCCGGTCTAAAGCCGTATAGACGATCACCACCGAGTTGTCAGGTGACCTCCAACAACCCAAACACGAAACCAGCATCATACACACCACCATGTTCAGCCGGCGGAGGGCGCACCCATTTTGTTTCGGAAGCATCACAAAACCTCCTTCTTTTAGCTTCGATGTGGTTTCAAAAAACCTGAACGTCGGCCTTCCAATGCCGTGAATGCCCAAAAACCGCTTCAAGTAATGCCGTAGAAGACCATCGTACCTATCCACCAACAGCTTTTGAGCGGTCTTTCGTGTCTGTGGTCCAAAATCCCAAAATGCATTCGCGGTGGGATGCCCCCGCTTAGGTTTTCCTTACAATGAAATCTCCATTTTGTACGTCGACAGGGATCATCTGACTGTCTCAGCTGGCCCCAGCGAGCATTTCATCGCGTGCAACCATCATGCTGGTACCATCCACCATCGAACGTCGACGATACTGTTGTCAAGGGATCACGGTGTGGTTCGTCACCCTAATCTTGTTTGGATGCGGGTCTCCGACGTCTAACGATATCCCGGCGACATCTGACACTGCGACGCGTACAGACTCATCGCCACCCGCCACATCAACATCGACAAAACCTTCCAATCCACCTGAAACATCGTCTCTAGGATCGTCGTTACGATCAGGCACAGCAAATACCCTGACGTCCGACAGCGCGGGACCGAATCCAGATTCCAGAACGCGCCGGCAGTCTTCGCAGCAGACCGTGGCGGAGGATCCTCGAATCGACGTTCACATCACAGATTCTCGCCCGATCAACGAAGCGTTAGCTCGTTCGGCCGGGATACGGAAATTAAGCGGTCGTCACATCGTTCTTTACACAGACCTACCATCCGATCCTTCGGTCGACATCTTGCCACAGGTATTTGATCAAGCCGTACCACAGTGGGCTGATTACTTTTCTCTTCCACCGGAAAAGATCACACAAAGCGGTTGGCAAGTGACTGCTTTCTTGATGGCAGGCAAAGAACATTTTCAATCTACTGGATTACTCCCAGAAGACTTACCACAGTTCCTCCATGGTTATCAACGTGGAAATGAAATCTGGATCTACGAACAACCTAGCGAATACTACCGCAGGCACTTGATCCTTCACGAAGGCACACACGCTTTCATGCGTCAGTTTTTGGGGTCCGCTGGACCTCCTTGGTACAGGGAAGGCGTGGCCGAGTTTTTAGGAACACACCGTTGGTCCGACCATCAGTTGACGCTCGGATATCTGCCACAGCACCGAGATGAAGTTCCTTATTGGGGTCGCATAAAAATCGCCCGTCATCTTGTGCAGGAGCGTCAAGCTAGAATGCTGGACTCGATCATGTCCCAACCGGCTGATTCTTTTCTGCAAATCGAAGCTTACGGTTGGTCTTGGGCAGCCGTCACGTTTTTGGATCAACATCCCCAATATCAAGAGCGGTTTCGTCAACTGGCTGGCAAGGTCACTGATCCTCATTTTACGAATCTGGCCAAGGGTCAATTCGACAAAGACTGGGAACAAGTATCGGAAGAATGGCAGCTATTTATGGTAAACCTAGAATATGGTTACGATTTGAGACGCGAAGCGGTAACCTACGTTGAGTCGAAACCTTGGAGCACTGCCGAAGCCGAACTTACGATCCAAGCTGACCGAGGATGGCAATCGACTGGCCTGATCCTGGAGGCTGGCAAGGAGTTCGACGTTTCGGCTACCGGGCGTTACGTCGTCGCCAATGCTCCCGCACCTTGGTGGTGCGAGCCCAACGGTGTCACACTACGCTATCATCAAGGGAAACCTCTTGGCATGTTGCTGTATGCGATTCAACCCACGTCGAACGCCAAGGGTCTGACAGCCCTCGCTCGACCAGGCGAATTGGGCATTCAAAAGAGGATCACGCCCAAGCAGTCCGGTACGCTGTTCCTGCGAATAAACGACTCTCCCGCTGAATTGGCGGACAACACAGGGACATTAAGCGTCCGCGTCTCGCGCGTAACAAGCTCAAACAATTAAGGAATGACTATGCAAGCGATGATGTTGACAGAATACAAGCGATTGGAATTGACGGATGTCCCCCAGCCTACGGTTGGGGAAAAGGACCTGCTGGTTCGTATCCGAGCCTGTGGGATTTGCGGATCGGACATTCATGGCTTTGACGGATCGAGCGGTCGACGGATTCCGCCCATTATCATGGGACATGAGGCGGCCGGTATCGTAGAACAGATCGGCTCTGCCGTAACACAATTCTCGGTGGGAGATCGCGTCACTTTTGATTCTATGATTTCCTGTGGCAACTGCTCGTTTTGTCGTGCCGGAAAGATCAACCTGTGCGACTCTCGCCGCATCCTTGGTGTTTCCTGTGACGAATATCGCCAACACGGAGCATTCGCTGAATTCGTGTCCATTCCGGAGAAAATCGCCTGCCAGGTGCCCGAAGGATTGACACTGGAACAAGCGGCACTGGTGGAGCCCGTCTCTGTGGCCGTGCATGCTGTCAATCTCTCGCCGTTTCAACTAGGACAAACTGCCGTTGTTATCGGCTGTGGCACCATCGGTTTACTTTGTGTGCAGTCATTACGAGCCCGCGGCTGTGGTCAGCTCTTTGCCGTCGACCCCGACGCATCTCGCCGCCAGCGTGCGCTCCATCAAGGAGCGGACGAAGCATTTGATCCAGGATCATGTGATGTTCCAGCCGAAATTGCGGCACGTACGGGTGGCTTGGGAGCTCACCTGGCGCTGGAAGCTGTGGGGGCAACCGATCCAGTAAAGACTGCCGTCACCGTCGTGCGGAAAGGAGGAGCTGTCACTTTGGTGGGCAATGTTTCGCCTCATGTCGAATTCCCGCTACAGTCCGTCGTCACGCGTGAAATCCAACTGTCAGGCACCTGTGGCTCCAGTGGTGAGTACCCGGAATGTCTTCAACTCATGTCACGCGGAGCCATTCAGGTGGAACCTTTGATCACTGCCGTCGAATCTCTCTCGACCGGTCCCAACTGGTTTGATCGCCTGTATGCCCAAGAAGCCGGTCTACTCAAGGTAATTCTCCAGCCGGGAAACGACTGACCATTACAGCTGCGGGAGCATCTCGGCGACCTTCCGCTCGAATTGTTCCTGCCATTCGGGAGCTAACACACAGTCGCTATCCTCTTGCGCTCCGCCCACATTCAATAGTTGATCTGCCGTGGGAGCGTAGTAGATGTACCCGTTCGTATACCCGGCCACGAACGTATGTTTATGTGGAGAAGAACGTTTGATGTTCAAACCAATCTGGACGGTCAGCTCGCCCGGAAATGTCACCATGGTGAAATCCCCAATACGCATCCCGACAAGTTCGACATCCACCGTCCGTTTACCACTTTCCAAGAATCGAGACTGATGCTTTTTTAACAGCCGAAGGTTCGTTTTGAGCCGAGTCAGTTCTTCCATGACGTGAATATTGGCCAAATAACTCTTTATCGCAACCCGATTTTGCGCGTCCAACTTACGCAGGTCATCAACTTCTAAGGCATCTTCCTGCAAATAACGATACGAATGGGACGAGGGAAAATTCTGAGCCAAGTTGTACTTCATGACTAACGACATGAACGATTTCAGATTGAGAGTCGTTCCCTGCAACGAATTCAGCAGCCTCGTCTGTTCTGCTTCTAGGGCCATAATACGTTCCTGAGTGTTCGCACGTGGCAAAGCCAACCTTTCGTGAAGAATCCGTAAGCGGCTGTCTGCTGTGATTTGTATCCGGCGGGCCGCTTTGAGTGTACTCAGGCCCAGCATATTCCCAAGAGATTCCGCATTGAGAAGCTGATCTACTGCCTTGTAATTCGCTGGATTGATATCACCACCACAGCCTTGCACAAACAGAGCAATGGTACCGTCGCTCAGATTGTCCTCAATGACCTGAGAAGCAAACCCAGTCATGTCTGCAGTGTTGCGACCACCTGGCACCCCCTGAATAGGATGACAGGCAAAGTTGTAGACAATCGCCATGGTAGTGCCATCTAATCTGTCCAAGCGCAAGATACCAATCTCCGGGTCGACAGGCCCTACTGCAGCAATTTCTTCATCTGGGGGCAGCGAATAGGCACGGCGTATGTCTACTGTACGACCGTCTTTGAGCTTCAATCGCCGGTTTTCCATCACGCGATCCTCACGACCTCGCCCGACTCCAACGTGGACGGGCTCCAAACGCTGCATCGCTTCGCGTACCGCTTGTACGGTCAGGTCCTCAATATCCTGGCGAATCACTCCGTGACAATGACTGGCATTCGCCAGCACGTGTGTGGGAGCAATATCCCATTCCTGCTTTAGTTGTTTTCGTATTCGAGACATGTATGAGTTGCTGATACGGCCAATCTCGCCAATGGCCACGGAATCGACCGTTATGAGAACCGCCGTCGTCTCGCCCGTTCTCAAGACTAGCGCTCGCACATGCATAGGACCATCTACGGGACCGGCATCCCAGTCGGTAACGTCAACTTTGGAAGCACCTGCCAACAATGGGTCCGCCAAGAGCGAATCGGGGATTGTGAGCGCCAGAGCCGACAACACACAGCATGACCAAACAACTTGTTTCCATCGCAAAGTGATTTTCCTTGTCTTCATAACATGTGTATTTTGTCTTCAAAGGAAGTGTGCTGGAGACTATAAAAGTAATCATGACATTACAGGTACTATTCGATTCTGAATTACACGCTGAAGACCATGCCTTTGTCGTTCGTTTTCGACACAGTTTGTGCCAGTACGTGAAATCCAGCTAGATATTAATATGGTATCTGGCATGGTATTTTAACAGCCTCTACCTTCTGTCTAATCTGTGTGTGGCGACAGAATCTCCGTCTGCCTCGAACGTTGAGTTTTTTAAGAACACGTTCGTCCCATCTTTGGTAGCACACTGTTTCGACTGACACGGCGATGACTCCGAAAGCGATTATTCAACTCCCCCAGCGTCCGCGATAAAAGCTGGCCGCTTGCGCCCATAGATACTTTCCTTCTCTCTCGCTTGGAATCCTCTCAACTTCTCCCAGCTCCTGTCGGATTTTCCCTCATGAGAGTGCTCGATCGTCTCTTGAGTTCGCCTCACTATGGGGAGCGCTGGGGACGACATTGGTTGGATGTGACGCGCTATGCAGATTCGAGTGGAAAAAAGGGTCTGAGTTTTAGTTCATCCCTAAGAACGGCAACTGAAGTTCCCGACAATTGAGTCTTTGCTACACGTACGGTACGCCGGGGATGGCTATGGGCGGAATCTTTGGTAAAGCCGACCAGTCGTACTCAGGGGGTGACAACTCTTCTTGGGACTGGATAGCATCCTCCCAACGGATCTTTCGACCACTATAACTAGCCATGCGCCCCAGGATGGCAAGCATCGTACTCTTCGCCATATAGTCGCCATTGTTGATCGGGGTACCTGACCGAATGCTGGCAAACAATTCGTCATGTTCTGCCTGGTGCATTTGTCTGCCACTAGGACCTGAATACTTCCACGTAACACTACCTTCATGATCGCGTATGATGCCACGTTCAATGTGGCAGATGCCATCGGTACCGATAACATGGGTTGAAACATCATTGGCACAACCAGGCTGCTGGCGACAATAGTGGAAATGCTTGAGACCATTCCCATGTTCGTAAACCACGGCATGGTGGTCAAAGATCGTTCCTAACTCGGGTGCTTCCCGCGCCTGCAAACCGCCCAGGCTAACGGCGGACCGTGGAGTTTCGTCATGCAACGACCAGGCTCCTTTGTCCATGCTATGAATCGCCTGTTCGACGATATGGTCTCCAGACAGCCAAGTGAACCAATACCAATTGCGGATTTGCTGCTCCATTTCTCCCCAATTGTCTTTGCGTATCATCGGCCATGCTTTACCTGGCCGCGCACTGTTGTAACTCGATTGCAGAGCTACGATACGTCCCACCGCTCCATCATGGACTTGAGCCATGGCTGCACGAGCCCGGGTATCGTAGCGCCAACACAACCCTGACACGACTGCGACACCCTTTCGCTCTGCTAGTCGACAAGCGTCTTGTATCTTGCGCACACCCAGAGCGTCCACGGCGACAGGTTTTTCGGCAAACACATGTTTGTTGGCTTCTACACAAGCCTGTAAATGCTTTGGCCGAAAATGAGGCGGTGAGGCCAACAGGATCACATCGGCCGTTTCAATCACTCCTTGGTAAGCATCGAATCCTACAAAGCAGCGTTCCGAGGGAACATCTATCCGCTCACTGACCTCCTGTGCATCCTTGGCAAACACTCTGTGTGACTCGTCAATTTGATCCGCGAACACATCACCTAATGACACGAGACGAGTCTGTGGATCCGCCATGAGAGCATTCACGACAGCACCACGACCTCGCCGTCCACATCCAATCAATCCCACCTTGAGCGTCTCATCACCGGACGCGTGAACAAACTGAGACTGCAAGGCTAGATGTGCACCGATAGTGGAAGTCGTAGCCCCTTTGATAAATCTGCGACGGGAATCCATTGGTTGTTCGGGCTTCGATGTGACGTTCTCCATGTTTTTCTCCGTGTGTCGTGAATGACTCGCAGCGGCTTAAACACTCCGTACAACCGCAAGCACCAACGAGGTTTTGCAATGGGTCCTCATACCTCATGCCAATTCATTGTCAGGATTCATAGCGCGATTGTTATGAGGCACTAGTGAAGTTCTAGAATATGATCCATGCGTTCTGCAATCTCTGCCAATCGCTGGCGATCACCACCCCTAACTTCTGCCGTGGCCCAGCCATTCTCATAACTGATATCAGAAAGTGCTTGACGGACAGACGGCCAGTCACAATCTCCCTCGCCAAGTTTAACATCAAACCCTTTCCAAAGCCCTTCATTTCGTTGTTTCCCGCGACTGTATTCCTTGATATCCAGTTTGACGATGCGCTTCCCTAAAATACGTATCCACTGATTGGGCCAGCCGAATCGCACCACGTTGCCCACGTCAAAGTAAACTCCTGCTGCCGGACTGTCTAACTCGTCAACAAATCTCGCCATTTCTAGTGGGCTTAGCAAAAAATTATTCCACACGTTTTCCACCAACAGCTTAATTTGGTGCTCCTCGGCGTACGGTAGCGCCTCCCGAATACGCTGTTGTTGTTGACGATAAACTTGATCGTACGGGTGCTGATTATCGACCTTCCCCGCCACGACCAATACACTGGTTGCCCCGTAGAACTTCGCATTATCAATGGCACCAATCAAATCCGGTCGCGTGCTATTCAAAAAACCGTGAATCCGCACACCTGTCGCTTCGCTGGCTTGACGAATTACATTGCGATCCGCCTTTTCGGTCACATGGATTTCCGTCCCATCGAAGCCAAGGTCAGCAAGAAGTTTGAATTTGTCGAGGACGGTCAATTCTTCCTTGATCATGTGAAACTTGACTGCCTTTCGAATCCTTCCAGACGAGTTCCCTTCTGCTTGGACTCTCCCGCACTCGCCTAGGCTGGCCGCAGTAGCAAAGCCAGCGACCACACTGCAGCCCATGAATTGACGCCGTGACACGTCGCGCATGATAATCTCCTCGTAGGAACGCCACTCTTGACAAACAAAGGCATACCGTAAATTGTACAATTCTTAAAATCTTTACGTCTAGTATCAATTTCAGATGGTGGCACCCTTTTCGTTCATCGTTTCCATGGATTAATCGCATATGAGTTACCGGCTGGGCGTCGATATTGGCGGTACGTTTACCGATTTTGCACTGCTGGAGGAGAGTTCTGGCCGGTTGGCAATTCATAAACGGTTAACCACCCCCAACGATCCGGCACGCGCAGTGCTTGATGGTATAGGTCATTTGCTCAGCGAAGAGCGTGTTGATGGCGCTTCGGTTACTGCTGTCGTGCACGGTACGACACTGGTCACCAATGCAATCATTGAACGAAAAGGGGCCAACACAGGGATGGTTACCACGGCTGGATTCGCAGATATTCTCGACATGGCCGAAGAGAAGCGCTATGACGTATTCGACTTGCGACTAAAATTCCCCCAACCACTAGTACCACGTAGCCGCCGCGTCGAAGTGGCAGAACGCTGCCGCTTTGACGGCAGTGTGGAGACGGCTTTGACCGAGGACAATGTCAAACAGGTGTTAGGGCCACTAGTCGAACATGAGCAGATCGAGTCACTGGCAGTGTGCCTATTGCATTCCTATGTCAATCCTGCACACGAGCGGACAATCAAAGAACTGGCTACCAAATGGTATCCTGAGTTGTATGTGTCGACATCGTCGGAAGTATTTCCCGAAATGCGCGAGTTCGGTCGGTGGACGACCACCTGTATGAATGCGTATACGCAACCGATGTTCGATCGGTACTTGGGAAAATTAGAACAAGGCTTGCTGGAGCTGGGCGTTGGAGCAACGTTGTACATTATGACATCCAGTGGTGGCACCGTGACCACCGAGACGGCTCGCAGGTTTCCTGTCAGGATGTTGGAATCGGGCCCAGCTGCGGGTGCGCTAATGTCCGCCTTTCACGGGGAGGCGCTGTCGCTGAGTGAGTTACTTTCGTTCGATATGGGAGGTACAACTGCCAAAGGTGCCTTGATTCAACACGGAAAGCCTGTAAAGGCCTACGAAATGGAAGTTGCCCGGGTTCATCATTTCAAACGGGGAAGCGGCTTACCTGCAAAAATTCCCGTGATCGATATGATCGAGATTGGGGCGGGTGGTGGCAGTATCGCTCAGATCGATCGTCGAGGATTGCTGTCCGTCGGTCCTTATAGCGCTGGAGCTGACCCGGGTCCAGTCTGCTACGACCAAGGAGGAGAATTTCCTACTCTGACTGACGCCAACCTGATCCTAGGGTATCTCGACCCAAAATTCTTCTTAGGTGGGGAAATGGCACTCACAACCGAAGCCGCTCGAGCAGCCATTGAGAATCACATTGCTCAACCACTCCAACTCTCCGCAGCACGCGCCGCCTGGGGAATTCACGACATCATTAACGAAGATGTGGCAAGAGCATTTCGCATCCACGCCTCCGAACGGGGATTCGATTATCGCCATTGTTCGATGGTAGCCTTTGGCGGTTCCGGTCCTTTGCATGCCCTCCGCGTCGCCTCGAAATTGCGGATTCCTCGCGTTATTTTTCCCGTGGGTGCCGGCGTCATGTCGGCCTTTGGCTTGTTGGCAAGTCCCTTTGCCTTCGGTGTCGTTCAAGCCCAGCACGCGTATGTCGAGGATTTGGATGCTGAACAGTTTGGTGGGATTTTCACGGCTTTGGTGGACCGCGCCGTAGCACCTTTATTGTCGACAGGTACAGCTCGCGAGGACATCGCTCTCGAGTACCGCTTGGACATGCGCTACCATGGCCAGGGATTTACTATCGAAGTGACACTCCCTCCACACTTGCAACCTGCGGATAGTTTTGCCGACATCTTGCGTCTATTTTCTGAGAGGTACGCCGCCGTCTACGCGTTAAGTTTGCTGGATGCGCCTGTGGAGGTGACTTCCTGGAAAGTGGAAGCTCGCGGACCCAGCCCCGATTTTCGTCCTGGCTACCAACTTGACAGCCATTCCGTCGGCGACATGTCACAAGCCGTTAAAGGGCAACGCCCTGCATATTTTCCCGAACACGACGAGTACATTCCTTGTCCCGTCTACGATCGCTATCTGTTGGAAGTCGGCGGTCAACTACAAGGCCCGGCATTGATCGAAGAACGAGAGTCCACCCTGGTCATCGGGCCAGGAGACATCGTCACAGTCGATCCTTATGCGAATTTAATCGCCGAATTGGCATCCAAATCGTAACCTCTCTGTCCATCATCAACTCACAGCTGTATGAACACTCACTCATCGCAACCACCACTGGACATTCCCGACGCCGTTGACCTGGGAATCATGTGGGATCGTTTGATCTCCATTGCAGACGAAATCGTTTCCACGCTCCGCCGCACATCATTTTCCACGATTGTGTACGAGAGCTATGATTTGACTGTCGCGATACTCGACAGAGAGGGGCATTTGATTGCGCAGGGTACATACAGTGTTCCCGTCTTCATGGGAACAGCACCATATACCTTACGAAAATTCCTGGATCGTTATCCACCGGAATCGTTGAAACCAGGGGATGTCATCATTTCCAACGATCCTTGGGTCGGCACAGGTCACATGTTCGATATCAATGTTGTCCGGCCTGTGTTTCGCAATGGAGAAATTGTGGCATACACGTTAAGTATCACTCACCTTCCAGATGTTGGTGGTTTGGGATTCGGCGCCACCGCGACGGAGATTTATCACGAAGGCTTGCGTCTTCCGATATGCAAACTGTTGGAATGTGGGCAGCAAAATGATCTGGTCGTGGACATTATCTCGGCGAACGTCCGCAACCCCGATTCCGTCCTGGGAGATATTTTTGCCAACGTCACGTGTAACGAAGTCGGTGGACGGATGTTGCTTGAGTTCATGGACGAATACGATTTATCCACTCTAGATGGCCTTTCGCTGGCAATTCGCAAACAGTCTGAACAGATGACACGTCAAGCGATCCAGGACATGCGTGACGGTGAGTACCACAATGCGATTCAAATCGAAGGGATGGATGGACCGTTGACACTCGCCTGCACCGCAACGGTTGAAGGAGACTCTGTCACAATAGATTTTTCTGGAACCTCACCGGCCGTTCGCCAAGGGATCAATGTGCCGCTGTGCTATACCCGAGCCATGTCGCTTTATTCGGTGCGATGTTTGACGGTTCCTGATCTGCCTAACAATAGTGGTTCCGTAGCGCCAGTCCGTGTGACAGCCCCCGAAAAATGCCTGCTCAATGCCGTACACCCCTCGCCGACAGGAGCACGTCATGTGATCGGACATTTTGTTTCACCGCTTATTTTCGGTGCGTTAGCTGAAGCCGCGCCCGACCGCGTTCAGGCCGACTGCGGCATGATGACATTGGTGACGTTTCAGGGTACCCATCCCAATGGTCGCGAATTGGCCACCATTTATTTCGCCGCCGGCGGGTTTGGAGCTTTGCAGGAATACGACGGTGCTTCGACGACTCCAGGCCCCTCGAACATGGCCGTCGTACCCACCGAGATGTGGGAAATCTTAACGGGAACCACGGTCGAGTATCGCCGTCTACTTCCTGACTCAGGTGGTCCTGGTGCCTCACGAGGCGGATTGGGACAGGAGGTAACCATTCGCAACGATACTGGCAACCTGTTGACCGTCTTCCCTATGGCAAGCCGCACAGAGTTTCCAGCGGTCGGGTTGCTGGGTGGTCAACCTGGAACCTTACGCGAGTTTCGCGTTAATGGCACTGCAGTCCATCCTAAAGGTCGCTACGAACTCGCACCCGGCGACCGGGTGACACTCGTCGAAGCAGGAGGTGGAGGTATTGGCGATCCCCAGCTGCGTCCTGCTGAATTGCTTGGACAAGATCTAAAAAGCGGATTTGTCACGACCGCTGGTGCCCAACGCGATTATGACTTTGATGACTCCGAAAGCAGCTGAGGTATTCCGTCGGTCGATGCGATTTGTGTGAAATCGTTATCGCAACAGCCCACACGGCTCGATTTGACGATAAATGATGATTGCCATTCTGAGCTTCGCGATGGAGATCTCGGTGAGACCTACTCGCACCAAGATCGTTCAGACGCTGCGATTCCTCAGAATGACACCAGCCAGATCAACTAACGTTCCAGATCTGACCAACCTATGGACGTTCATTTGAAACGAAAACCGTAAAGATCTGCATTCTGCACACGGATGTAAAGTCTCACCGTTTTACCCAGGAGAGATTTTAATTCAGCGTTCGACCAGCGGACATTGTATTCAATGCAATCCTCTCGCACGGGCTGACATTCCTTCAAGCCGAATCCAGGTTCCAAGTGGCTCCTGCCCTGTCGGTCGCGCACCACATAGTTTGGCAGAATTCCTGGTGGATAATTTGGAATGTGCAGTTCTTTTTCAAGACTAATCCCCACCGCCACTTCACCTCGACTGGCGTCGACGTTCAATTGGAGCGTTTCTCCTGTTACTTCGATGGGTTTAGTAATCAAAATTTGCGGCTCGTCGTGCGCGTTTAAGCTGACATAGCGATTGTGCTTCTGCGTATACAACGCACATTCCATTTTTAGTTTCCGGTCATGATAAGGAGCTCCATGATCCCCATTCATGACATTGCAATAAAACCAGTCTTCGTCGCCCATGCGCACCGGTGCCGTGTAGAGAATGACGCAGCGGTCATAGCTGTCGTGCTCGGATCCATGGGGGATCCAGGCTTGACGGCTGACGGTGCGATCCCAAGTGAATCCCCCGTCGCGGCTGACTAGGACCCGCATGTCCATCGGCCCTTTCATGTGCAGGCGCCCAATCAACTCCTGTTCGAAGCGAGCCATATCCGGACGGGTATGATCGCCCATGAACCAAGAACCATATCCGAGTATGAGTCCTTCCGTGTGGATGGCATGAAATCCATAAACCTCATCAAAGTACCTCGGATCGGTGGAATCCTCTGCGTCCGGATATAAAACCGGTAGAATGGTCCAATCTTTCAGGTCGCGAGTCGACCAGCGAGACACTGATCGAGTCGGAGGATGATTCGGAGTTTGACGCATAAACACCCAGTCGTCATGCTGATCGTCCCAGAAATGCAACGACAACTTATAACTCGGTTTCATCCCACCTTCGACTAGCTTTGACTTCCAATCAGGATCGTTGAGAAAATCAGGAGGATCCTGGGAAAACATTAGTCGCAGGCGCCATTGGCCCGCATCTCCCATCGCCATCACAAATCGCTTTGTCGGATCGGACACGTTTCCAAACCGGCCCAAATCCGTAGGCGGGCTGCACGGCACAAGGTTATTTTTGGTCGAGCCTCCCGCATCGACCAGATTCAATTCCGGTTTTTCCCAATGGATACCGTCATCACTAATCGCATAACCGATCGGTTCTTTGACCGGAGCGCCATCTGCACGATAGTAACACTCCAATCGGCCGTCTCGACGACGCCCCACATAGAGTGGACCACCAATGTATTTTTCCCAAGGCTGATCTGGTTTTAATACGACGCCTTGCGGTTTCGGGTGGTGTAGCACACGACGAAAACCTGTGCTCCTTTCGATCATGTGATTGTCCAGAAATAACTGCCAATCCGGCTCGGCGCGAACAGTCCAAGGATCTTTGACAGAAGTTTCGGAGGCACCGTCAGCAGTGTCTTCTGACACACTCAGGATGAAAACTTCTGCCAATCCGGCTTCAGGGCTTGATTCCTGGCCAAAGCCTGAAATGTTGTGAAGTCGGAGATAGCGCGATTGCGTCTCCGCCGAAAACTTGTAAACGACATCCGGCGAACGCTGTGGAACATGGCCAACATTCGGAAAGTCAATCGTGTCGTGGGTCACGTTATACCGAACGTTACCAAGCTGGCCCGAATCTATGGTCTGCGTAGACGTCTGCACCGTCAAACGTTTGACTCGACGGCCGATCTCAGGTCCGTCCGCCCAATTCCAGATCCAAAGCTGATCAAGCCGACTCACTTCCGGTAATTCAAATTCCAGCCAAGCCGCCTGACCATCTCCACGAGCAGAAAGCCACATGCCCTGATGCTTCGGATGATCTACTGAATTCGTGTCATAGCCGTCATGGAGCGGATGACTCGTTGCCGAAAAACTGGCAGCGAAATCCGATTGGATGCACGCACGGACAACGCCCGGAAAACCCATTAAACCATGAGGAACATTGCTCCCAGTCTGCTGATTGTAAAACTTCGCTCCTAAGACCAGGTTATCAACATGAAAACCAATCGCTTCGCCTTGGACATCAGTACTGTTCGACGAGGCAACAGCCTTAACCGGAACAATAACGGTCCCAGCAATCAGAGGTGACACCGACAGGGTCCCAAGCCACAGGATCAGAAAGAGCGCATTGGTTAGAAATTTCTGCATGGCCATGATTCTACTAGGTTCGGATGACGGATCCAGTTGGACTTCGATATCTCGTAAGATTAGATAAAAGTTAATTCTATTTTAGTTAGAGACCGCCGACTTGACGACTTTCTGGGAGTGGTGGATAAATCGTCGATCGGATTTCTAGGAAATCGTCCAATTGTTTGAACGAATGGGGCGAGGAAACACAAAGGACCAGTTTCCACAAACATTGACCGTACATTCTAAGCTGTTGCTGGACAAACCGTTTGGCGTATTTGGATAAAGCGGCTCCGGTATTTCGTTCGCACGAACGAAGTGACATCCATCACGTTTTAGAACAAAAGAAAAATCTATTACGAGTCGTCTTCGACAAAAAGTATGTCTAGCGTCACACCGCGTGGGTCTCCTTCCGGGCGGATTCCAGAAACACACAAGCGATGGATGGTTAGACAGACAGCATCCATCCGTACTATTCGCTACTTCGCAAGTATTGCTGCACGGCGATTCCATACATCTTGGCAGCCTGCACAATGCCATCAGTAGAAACGCATTCGTTGGGGCCATGGGCAAGTGGTAACCAGCCGGGCCCAAAGCTGGGAATGGTAGGGATTCCGGCCAGACCTTGAAAGTTCTTGGCGTCCGTTCCTCCAGGAAACGCACTCAATTTCGGCTTCCAGCCCAAAATACGTTCCGCAGAAGACAAAAGTGTCATCACAAAAGGATGATCGGAAGGTACTTCGGTAGGTGGAAACCAATTTAGTGGAGGGCTTTCAAAATTGAACTCAACATCCAAACTGGGATCCTGGCTGGTCAGCTGCTCCAAACACCGTCGGACATCTGCTTCTAATCCATCGAGCGTCATTCCTGGAAGGGTGCGTATATCCGACTCAAACTCGGCTTCGCCAGGACAGACACCGTAGCCTACTCCGCCACGGATTTTTACCCCTAGATTAATGGTCGGCTGTGCACACAAGGGATGCGGATCCGATGTCAATTGCAGATGTTCCGCCATCCAATGAAGCACTTTAGCCATTTGCTGGTTCGCACTGACAGAAGGCAAACGATCTGTAAGGCTACTGTGCATTTGTGTTCCCCGGACGCGAACCTTAAAGCAGGACAAACCACGCGACAACAGATGCAGGTATTCGAACTCTGGACCGTCAATGCCGCTCGGTTCACCGAGCAGGGCTACGTCAGCCTCTATTCCGTACTCGGCAGATAAAAATTCCGATCCATATTCCATGGATCGTTCTTCGTCGGCATTGATGACCAACAGTACGTCACCGGCCAGCGGAGTCGTAGAATGTTTTAGAGCGGCCGTGGCATAGACCATCGCCGCCACGGCACCTTTCATGTCGGTGGTCCCCAAACCATACATTTTTCCATGACGAACGACCGGTTCTAGTGGATTCGTTTTCCAACGAGTCTCGTCACCAACCGGCTTCGTGTCGCTGTGACCACACAGCATCACCGTCGGTCCGGGTATCGAACCTGACAGCCGCAGCACAACATTTGGCCGATGTTCGAACTTACCGACGATTTCCGCTCCTTCCAGTTCCAGCCTCGTTAATTCGTCGCGAATGACTTCGACCACCGCACGTTCATCACCCGGCAAATTGGGGCTAGGTGTGGCCACCAACCTGGCCGTGAAATCCAACAATTGATCACTTTGTGCGTCAATGAATGATTCGATGGAGGGGGTCATAGTGATATCTTTCACATACTCACGTTCCAGGTTTGGAATCAATACAATGAAACTTCCACCACTTGCACTTTACAATCGAGAATTACTCGCAGAATGCGATATAGTATCCATCGGGATCTTTTAGCTCAAACTCGTACTGGTACTAGATTTCCATACAGTGTATGGGTTGGATGATATAACTTTTTAGCTCGATGATACGTCAACTCTAAGCCTTTCCCAGCGATCGTGACTCAGTGGTCATCATCGCGAACTCCGCAGCAAGGAGTCTGTTGATTCAGTCGAAAGGTAGAGGGAAGCGCCTGTTGAATCCAATGTGCATAGTTTTCTAGATCGGTAGGAACCTTGACCTCCCGAAATATTCGCTCGCATCCACAGGCTCTAAGGTTACGGGAATCCGTTTCTATACGATAGATCTGAGGCTCACCGTTCCAGGATCAACCCACGTACAGGTTGGCCGTTGTTCCAGCGAATTTTACCATATTGCTCGGGAGTCATCCCCTTCCACAAACCACGACCTTTCCAGATTTCGACAAATCCAATTGAGCCCGTGAACAAGGGAAGCCCCTTCGCCAAAAAATGTATCCCGCCACCAATTTTTAAGGGCACATCGTTCTGAATGGAGCGTCCTGACAATGAACCGCCTGGCCAAGGCACGTTCTTTTCCGGTATGAGTCTTCCGTCCATGAACATTTGTATGCTTCCAGCAACCCCATCGCCCGGCACATGCACCACAAAAAGATTCATTTGACCTGGCTGCACCGATAGCAACTTGCTGTCGGTACCTCCATGTCTGGAAATGATCCGATCGTGCAGATTGTTTAACATCTGATGGAATTCCAATCGCTCTCCACCAAATTCGTTCCAACCCAAGCTGAGTAACCATCCCGGTGCATCCAGCATGGCACCCGTGTTTGGATCTCTTTTTCGCAACTCGAGCTTATTGATCACCCCACCATGAGATGGACCGTCGAGCGTAGCATAAAGGATGATGGTAAACGGTTCAGTTCTTCCTGTTGACTTAGCCGTATCAAAATCGAAGCGACTTTCATCCTCGACAGCACCTTCGAAATAGTCTTCGCGGCTGTCGATAGTGAAAACTTCCCGTTGACGATCGTGTTGAGGTGTTCCAACCACTCGAAACGGTCGATTCAACCCAGTGAGATCTTGCCATTCTTGTTGAGGAGCATCGCCTGGTTGTGCTGCATCGAGTGCTAACAGCAGCTCTCCCGGTACAAATCGACGCGGCACAATTTGGACCGCAGGTTGCGCTACAGTGAGCACACCATCGGGAGTCTCTGCCTGCTGGACGAACCGTATTTGTCCAAAGATAGCCGACCGCGCCGGATGTGCGGTCACTTCGACGCGTCGAAAGTCTTTAGATAGTGCGATGCTGGTGGCAACCACCTCAACGTGTGGTGAAGCGGGACTCTTCTTTTGATCCCACCACACAGCTTCTATTCGCACATGCCCTTTACCCCGCACCACGGCACTAATTTTGTAGGATACCGAAGAATCCTCCTGAGTTGGAAAGAAAGGAGACTGTAAGAACGAGGTGATTCCTTGTAAGGTGATCATCCCTGGCTGGTCCGTCCGCACACTGCTGGGCTGTCGAATCGGATCCCACCGCCAAGCGTCCCATACGTTTTCAGCAGGCGTCGCGTCCCTGAAATCTACGTTGGACAAAAGGGTGTCACTAACGACATTTTCGGCAAGCGTTGCGTGACAACAGAAACATAGAAGCGCGGCTATATGGCTACGTAGAAACAATCTTGAATCTCCTTTTTGCGAGGTTTTGGCGATTATACTTCACGGCAATGCCATTAGATACATCCGCTAAGTCAAATATCTCATCATCATCGTGTGTGCGAGTGGAATGACAAAACAGTGGTAGCTGGTTATGTCTCTACAGAGTAGACTCGAAGCTGTGATTTCGTCGTCCGTATGGCTGCCATGCGACATCCGAGAGGTACGCCGCTTCCCGATTTGTTCACATCTTATCCATCCGTCATATGATGTTTGATTCGGCTCTCATGCGTTGGCCTGATTTAGTGGTCATTGGCCTGAACTTTGCGGCCATGGTCGTCATCGGCATCTACTGTGCCCGCAAAACTGGCTCCGCCGATGCGTACTTCCTGGCGAACCGAAGTATGCCGGGATGGGTCGTCGCCGTATCCATGATGGCAACGATCGTCAGTTCGATGACATTTCTGGCAACACCTGGATATACATTTCACAACGATTGGCGTTTCATGCCGGCACATGCGCTATATTTCGTTCCAGCAATCGTCGCCTATTTCATATTCATGCCGTTTTTTCGTCGAAGCAACATTCGCTCGGCCTACGAATACCTTGAGCTACGGTTCGGGACATGGGCCCGACTGTATGGAGCGACGACATTCCTGTTCTATCACATGTTTCGGACCGGCATCATCTTGTATTCGGTCAGCTTGCCGTTCCAGTACATGATCGGTGTCGACCTGGCAAGCGTCATCGCTATTCTAGGAATCTTGGTCGCTATCTATACAGTTGCAGGTGGGATTGAAGCGGTGATCTACACAGATTTTATACAAGGATTAGCCCTCATGATCGGTGGGTTAATCGTTGTACCGATCGTAGCCTACCTGCTGCCAGGAGGGTTCTCCCAGATTATTAGCGAAGCTTATGCCGACGGAAAATTTTCATGGGGTAACACTGGTCTCGAGTCATCCAAGCGTCTAGCAGAAGTGCTGTACAGCGAAAAAACCGTCTGGGTCATTATCGTCAATTACCAGTTTATGTTTTTGCAAATGCTTTGCACCGACCAGAACATGGTGCAACGGTATTTAGCTATGAAATCGGACAAGGATGCCCGTCGTGGATTCATTCTAGGAACGGCCTTGATCATCCCGGTTTGGATGTATTTTGCGTTTATAGGGACCGCACTATATGTGTATTACAAAGCTTTTCCGGCAACCGCATTGAATGGCGTCCAACCCGAAGAGGTTTTTCCATATTTTATTCTCACGCAAGTTCCGGCAGGCGTGGCGGGATTCATTCTTGCAGGGCTCTTGGCAGCCGCAATGTCGACATTGGATTCAAGCATCAACGCTTCTGCCGCAACACTCACCAATGATTTCTATCGTCGCTTCCGGCCTCATGTTGGGAACGAAAGGCACTATTTAGGCGTGGGTCGTCTGTTCTCAATCCTGTTTGCTGGAATAATGATCTTGGTCGCTTTATCCATTCACTGGATGCGTACTCAGACATTGATGGAATTACAAACCGTGCTGTACCCAGTAGTCAGTGCAGGCTTGTTAAGTCTGTTTTTACTGGGATTCTTGACAGTTCGCGTCGGTTCTCGAGCAGCACTGATTGCTACTGGATCTACCGTGTTGCTGGTAGCTGGCTGGGTCTTTCTAACCTCGGAGACAGGCGAACGTGCATTTCCATCCATCTCGAACTGGATACCTAATGACTTTTGGCTGGGAGTCATTCCCCATTTATTCTTATTAGTCCTGGGTCTGCTCGTGAGTTACGCGGTGGGTCGCGATCAGGATCGTTGCTTAACTGGCCTGACCATTTGGACTATTGAAAAAGAATGAACTACTACGCTGGTGTGCAAAAACAACGGACAACGATCTCAGAGAACCTACCGCTGCAATGCCAACACTTTCAAAAGGGTCAGTTCACTCCTCCGAATACTTAAGCCGTCGGGGCGGATACCGTATTACCTTTGCTGTCGGAATAGGTGAATTCTAGATATTCAGGACTCAGGCTTTCACTACCCAAAATGAGAACCACCATACTTCCGTCCTCTTCGATAGACGCCAATTCACGTCGTTTGCGATTATTCAAATAGGCGGCGACGTCTTCGGCAACTCGAATGGTTACCTTGGCGATGCGGTCATCATATTTGGCCAACTGCAGCAAGCGAACCACTTCTATCGCCATACTTTCATCGGACTTCACGACTCCTTTCCCTGAACAGACCGGACAATCCTGGTAGACGCTTCGCTTAAGGCTGGGACGAATGCGTTGCCGAGTCATTTCCACCAGACCAAACGGACTAGTGCGCAAAATCTTCGTACGCGCCCGATCTCGTTTCACAGAGTCACGCAAAGCTCGTTCCACACCTCGGCGATGCTTTTCTCTACGCATGTCGATGAAATCGTTGACCACCACACCTCCCAAATCTCGCAACCGCAACTGTCGAGCGATTTCCCGAGCTGCAGAGAGGTTCAATTGGAACGCCGTTTCTTCGGCTGAATCGTCAGTACGAAAGTTCCCACTGTTGACGTCGATGGCCACCAGCGCTTCGGTTGGATCAATGACGATCGAGCCTCCATCTTTCAAGGGAACCTCCCGCTGGTGGATACAAGCGATTTCCTGTTCCAAATCATACTTATGAAACAGCGGCTCCTTACCTTCGTACATATGCAGACGATTGGTATGTCGGGGCATCACGAGCTGCAAGAACTCTTTGGCACGGTCGTGGGATTCTGATTCATCAATGTAAATAGCATCTACATCGGAACTGAAGATATCGCGAATGGTACGAATGATCATGTCGCTCTCTTCGTAAATATCAATCGGCGCCGAATTCTTACGGATTCTCCGAACGATAACTTTCCACAGCCGCAGTAAATAGGCCATATCGCGTGAGAGTTCTTTTTTGGAACGATCGATGCCCGCGGTACGCACAATAAATCCCAGGCCCTTGGGAGGATTCAACTCGAGCAACGTATCTCGCAACTTCCTGCGAGCATCTTCGTCCTCGATCTTGCGAGAGACTCCGACGCGTCCCAATGCCGGCATGAGAACCAGATAGCGGCCTGGGATGCTGACATATGTCGAGAGAGTTGGACCTTTGGTACCAATACCTTCTTTGATCACCTGCACAACGACTTCGTCGCCACGTCGAAAAATATCTTGTATTGGTGGTTTGACCCGCGGCCGAGATCCAGGACGATGTGGTCGTCGTCGACCACGCGAACGTCCGCTATCGTCTTGATCAGGCGCATCGCTTCCTCCTCGCCGCGGTCCTCCGTTCGAATCGATTTCTTGGGCTGGATCGTATCCACCTTGTCGAAAATACTGAGGTTCAACGTCACTAATGTGTAAGAATCCATTTCGCCCCACTCCAAAATCAACAAACGCCGCCTGGATGCTGGGTTCTAAGTTGACGACGCGCCCTTTGTATATATTTCCTACGTAGTTGTCTTGGCTGCTTCTTTCGATGTAGAGTTCCTCCAACAACCCATCTTCGACGATTGCAATCCGACACTCCTCCGGCTGCGAGACGTTGATTAGCATTTCTTTTTTCATATCAATCCTGTTCTTTGATCTCAAATACTTGATCGTTCAAGTTAGAACTGCCGTTCGTTCACGGCTCGTCTATCGCAACCGTCGCCACTGGGTGGCCACATCCGGTCACACAAACATGGCCAAATCTGGCACAGCCTGGCGCAGTTCCGATTTCAATAATTCATTCACATCGCGCGCATTGTCTATTTGCAAAGCCCGGTTAGCAAGTTCCGAACATTGCTCGATCGACACGCTGCGACAAAGTTTCTTAAGTTCTGGGATGGCACTCGGTGCAACACTCAAAGTGCGGAACCCCAACCCCAACAGTAACATCGTATAGGTAGTATTCCCGCACATCTGCCCGCACATCGTCAAAGGCACGGAACCAACTTGGGCGGCCCTCGCCGCCATTTCGATGAATCGTAATACTGCCGGATCCCCAGCATCGTACAAGGATGCCACATCCTTATTCGTGCGATCCACAGCCAAGCAATACTGAATGAGATCGTTGGTCCCCAAACTGACAAAATCGACTTCAGACAGGAACGTGTCCAACATCACCACAGCCGCTGGTGACTCGACCATAATGCCAATGGGAATGTCACGACAAAAGTCGACGCCCTGACGATTCAGCTCATCCATCACCTGAAACACCGCGCTCTTTGCCTCTCGCAACTCGGTCAGCGTCGACACGAGCGGAAACATAATACTCACATTTCCCAGAGCACTTGCTCGTAAGATGGCGCGCAATTGCGTATGGAATAGTTCTCGATTGTGCAAACTCAGCCTAATACTGCGCAGTCCAAGTTCCGGGTTCCTTCCTACTTGTTCTATTCCGTATCCGACTGACTCCGTCGTGCTAATTTTGTCAGCTCCCAGATCCACAGTACGAATCGCAACCGGCAATTCGTCCATCGCCTGGGCAACCTGGGCATATACTTGAAAATGACTCTCCTCGTCCGGGATCTCCGCAGAACTCAGGTAGAGAAATTCCGTTCGATACAGGCCGATGCCGCCAGCACCATGCTTGTGGCAGGAATCCACTTCATGTGGAAACTCAATATTGGCGAGCAATTCGATTCGCTCGCCATCGGCTGTCTCCGCTGGTAGATCACGCAGTGCCGTCAGTCGTTTCGCCAAGTCATGGTGTTCCTCAAGATCATGCTGATAGCGTGCCAGTGTTTCCTCGTCTGGCTGCAGGATGACTTGGCCATGATCACCATCGATGATGACTTTATCTCCTCCGGAGACATCCAGCACAAACTGGCCTAAACCAACAACGGCGGGTAATTCCAGAGCTTCGGCAACGATAGCAATATGACCTCCGGGACCACCTTGTTCGATGGCGAATCCCAGAACGTTCTCACGATCCAAGTTGGCAGCTTCGCTTGGAGTCAAATCGTGGGCCAGCAGGACAACAGGCGAAGTCAGATGCGTGATTTCCTCACAGCTGCGGCCCAACAAATGATGAAGCAAACGTTTTTCGATGTCGAAAATATCAGCAGCCAAAGCCCGGTGTGCGCCGCTATCCAACGATTGAAAAACCTTAGCATATTCTCTTAGCGTTGAGCTGACGGCGTATTCGGGAGAGTTATGCCGTTCGCGAATACGGGCGTGCCAAGCATCACGCAACTTAGAATCCTGAAGAATCTGCAGATGAGCAGAAAAGATCGCACCGCATTGCTCACCGAGTTGCACCGAGATGGTCTCTCGGTTTCTCTCCATTTCCTCGCCAACCGCGAGCACAGCGCGGTCCAAGCGGGCAATTTCGTCCTCCACAACGTCACGCATGACGAAGCGGCTAGGAATCCGAAATCCCTCGCTATCTACAATGAGTGCTTCGCCGATCGCCACACCGGGCGCTACGGCAATTCCCTGAAGTGTTTCCATCAGTGCGGGTAGCTTCCGGATGGGCGCCAGGGTAGCCGTACAACCAAATGATCATTTGATCAGGCCATCTCTCCCGTCGCATCGGATCGCCACATTCTTTTTTGTTGGGCTCCAGGCGTGCCAAGGATGTCGAACCGTGTGATCACTTAGTCGTATGGCCGACAATCCTCAAGACACCTATTGCGGATTGGTTCCCTGGTCTTCGACGGCCTCGTCGGCAACGAATCCGTTATCGACAAGTCCCGTCAAAGCGTCGATCGCGACAGCGGCGTCATGGCCAGTTGCCTCGATCGTCAATTCTGTACCTTGTTCTGCGGCAAGCGTCAGCACGGACAAGATACTCTTTCCGTCCACGCGCTCACCATTTTTGATGACTTCGATTGCAGACTCGAATTGATTCGCCAGCTTGACGAACAAATCCGCCGGCCGCGCATGCAACCCCTGTGGGTTCACGATCGTAACGTTCCGGCTGGCTGTTTGTTGAGTCATCACTACAACAGTGCGAGTGCCATCAAAGCCCCCCGGGACATTGACCGACTCCTCGCAAAACATTTTGATCTCACGAAACAAACTGATTATTGTCGGCCTCTTCGAGCAACTGCTTGACTTCGGCAACAGTTTTGGACTGCTTGAGAAACCGGCAAAAGGCTTCGTCTCGCAACTGCCGCGAAATATTTTCCAAAGCCCGCAGGTGATCGCTAGGGCGATCCGGCGGAGATACCAACAAGAAAAACAACTGAACCTTTTCGCCATCCAGGCTGTCGAAATCTACTCCTTCTTCACTAACCCCTACCGTGGCAACTAAACGGTCAACACTCGGATGTTTGGTATGAGGTACCGCAACACCACGACCGATCCCGGTACTTCCCAGTTCCTCACGTTTTTTGATCGCCTTTAGAATACTCTCAGTCTCAGTTCCAGCAATTTGATTTGCGTCGACTAACGCTGTCACCATTTCCTCAATCACGCCATCCTTAGTGTCCGCACCCAACCCGGCCTTGATGGCATCGGGGCTGACAAAGTCGGCAAATTTCATCAAAAAGTTCCTTATTCTTTAACCCGCATCGTTGACCGGCCACTCAATTCACACCGCTGCCAGATATGTCCTGACCTCGGCATTTACCATTTTTACAATCGAGACACTCTGGAAGGTGTCTCTAGTCGACATCATCCTCGGTTTCGTCATACGCGGGCTGATGTTTCAGCCCAGCCGCCTTGTGATCTTTCAATTTCTGCTTATGTTTGCGGAGTTGCTGTTCTACTTTATGGATCGTCCCGTCCAATGCAGCCATGACGCTTGTGGACGTCTCATTCGCCAACACGTCACGCCCGTGTTCTACAGAGATCCGGATCTCCACTTGAGGAGCGTCCTGGTGTTCCATATCAATGGTAACGTTGGCAACTGTGAGACGTTCCAATAGCCTTGGCAAGCGACTCACCTTATCATTAATCTTGTCTCGTGTTTCCTGATTCAGATGACCATGACGTGTGGAAATATTGATCTGCACGTATCCTACCTCGCGTCGAACCACACCGAACGCCACCCGCTCCGGGGAACGCCTCATTGTAACCGACCGATGCACAAACGCAAAGTAATCCGGCCCCAGGATTCTCACAAGTTCCCAAGGTACAACGCTTTGCGGGAGATCTCTCAAAGCCCCCGAAAGCCAGAGAGGTCCCAAATGACGACCTCAGGTGGCCCCAATAGGTCCCCACGAAAATGCACGAAAATGGCCACCCACCAAAGAATCGTCGACTTCTTCACAAACAGCAGAATCGCCACGAATAGAAGGCGCCACCATTGCAAATAGAGCAACGGGGTAGTCTGGACAAACATGGCACCGCAATTCCCATGCGCCGAATGAGGCTCCGCGCGACCAAAGAAACTACTCAGGCTGGCTACCACTTACCATGAAAGAAACCCACGTAACATCAATTTCATGACAAATGACTCACCAAATGAAACTCTAGAAGTTTCCGGCAGAAAACTTTCGGAAACGCATAGAATCGCTGGTTTGACCGTTAGAATCATCTAACGAATGTAGCGCCGTTAGGTCGTTGTGCGTCCGTTCTACATCGTGTGGCTTCTTCAGTGGCGAGGACTTGGTTGGTGGAAATGTGCACGGACTGTGAAACACCACCATACGCTAAAAATTTTTCGGCATTCTCAGTCAGAGGGTATTTTCCGAGACACTTTCATCGCTACCCTCATCGATGAGACTGGCCTCACCTTCATCAGACAACTCCGCCGGCTCTAGCAAACTTCTACTCGGTCGAATCTCAAGCGGAGGTTGCTTATAGACTACCTTCCCTTGTTCCAACTTGAGCTGCCAGCGACGAATCGCACCTTTGCGTTTGGCTGGAGTATCCCCTGGATTGTAAATAGGGCGTGTGCCTGTAATCATGCGAAGATTCTCATTGGCAAGCACACGAATGTCGAGCTTGCTGTGATCCAGATAACCCACCAGGGCTGCCGCGCCGCCCGCTTGTAGGTCATCGGGTGAAAACCCCGACAGCAAATCTAACATCAATTCCGCGTCTGTTCCTCGATGCTTTTGCAAAGCAGACAGCATGTCTTGCGCAGTCTGGGGATGGCGGGATAAAGCATCTTGCAAGGCAGTCACATGCAACTGCCACCATTGTCGCTGTTCGGCATCAGATAGTGCTTTGATCGCCGGTTCGAAGTCGTCAAGGTACGTCAAACAACGGACTGCCAGTGTACAAACTTCGAGGCGTGCGGATTCTGTTAATTCTGCCAACGTTAACTCCACAGAACGCTGGTCGCTCAAACTGGACTCGATATGCTGTGAAGCAATCCGATCAATATCTCGTAAATCGCCTCCTTCAAGCCAGGGCGGAAATTCGTCGATGGGATGGACTTCGGGCGCCTCATCGTCCACAAAAACCCAAGACTTACCTGTGTTCAACTTCCATGTCGGAAATGAAGTCTCTGAGATCTCGACACTTCCTGTGGTAGGTGTGATCCTCACAATCTCGTGTGCATGCCATTTCCGGGCATCGGTTCCCGGAGAATGTTGCCGCAGGACTTCGACGGCCAATACGGATTCGGCATCAAGAAATAGAATTTCGACATCACGACCAAACAATCCCAGCGTGACACGCGCATCCGTGCGACCCACAGAATTAAGTAACAATCGCCCGAATTGGACATCCATTCGGGGAGATTCTGCCGACCCTTCAATATTCACTCGAGAACTGCCAAACAGCTTGACGTTTCCGACACCAGCCCCCAACAGGAATTGTGGACGATATGTTGGCAAGGCAGTTACCGTATCGCCAGTAAATAATGGAGTTTGCGGAGGCAACCGTTGCCACATTCCAGACGCTGCATCACGGCGAATTAACACCTCCTCATCGGACAAAAACCGACCGATATCGATCGGGGCACTGATCCCAGGTTCGGTGGAATCCTGCGCTGCCATTCCGACAATCGTTTCACCGTCGGCTGGAGGTTCAAGAGGATGAACATCTGGCGCAGTTCCAGCGCCTATTAACGCGGCCGTTGGTGCAACCGTGGTTTCCTCTGGCCGATTGACCACAGCAGGCTCACCAGACGAATCCTCGATCACGGCATTCGTCACCGGCCGTTCGTTTGGCTTGATCACCGTGGTGGCTTCTGGATCAGAGACTGGTACAACATTTTCAGCTGCGATAGCTTCCTTCGGTGTCAACTCCAAAGAAGCTGCATCGGTTTCTTGTCTGCTCTGCAGCGGCTCGTCGGTTTCGACATCGAAATCTAAAGCCCCCTCGAATTCACCCGGTGGAACCAGCCGTTGTGTTGTATCTCTAGAATCTGCTTCGGTATTCGATTGGCTAAGTGCCACGAATACAGGATGAGTCCGATCGAAGGGACCCGCCAATCGGAACAGACCAATCGTCACCAATCCTGCAAATAGAAAAGTGGCGATGACCGGCCACCAACTGCGGCGAGGTTCATCCCGAAGATAATCAGGAATCTGGGGTTTTTGGCGCGAGCCCGTCCGAGCTGCGGTGTCATCCGTTTCCATCACCCCCACCTCGGATGGCGACTGCCTCGTGTGCTCCGAAGAGCCCATCACTTCGGCCGACTCAGAGAGACTCTGATCAGTTCCTTTCTCTACGGTTTCTGATGTGCCCATGCGGTAGATTCGTTCGCGAGTGGACGGTTCCACGTGTGCTGGCTCACCTAACACCAGTGTTAGAATCTGATGGCACGATGAGACCTCTGCCAATTGCATGTCCGAGTCAAGACACACTTTTTCAAAATCAGGAACCTGTTCATCCGGCAAGGTACTATCGAGGTATTCGGCCACACTGTTGGGGTCCAATCCCATACCTTGGCCGTCCAAAGGAGGCGTCGGCAGACGTAACCGACGCACGCAACCACGAATGCGATGCGTTAAATCACTCGCAAACTGACTTTCCTGCACCTTTTTGCCTATCTCGCGTGCGTCGTCTGCTTCCAACACATCATCCAAAAAGGCCAGCATTGTTCGCAATGTTAAACGCATGTGTGATCTACCCTTTTAAAAAGCAAGAAGAACGGACAACCCATGTGACGAGGTTGCGCATCGCTGACCCACTAGAATGCCACTTACTAATTAGTGGGTAGAACTGTCTCCATCCGTACAATTAGTTGCGAACTTTCCGAGACATCGCCGCAACTCCAAGGCAGACAATCTTTTGTGGCTTAGCTAGGATTCTCTGGGGAAATAATCAGCTGGTAGCCTGCGGGGAATGCATAGACCCCGAAAACAAGAGCAAGCCGGCTATCGACAGAAGTGGCAAAAGGGTGGCTGGTACCAGCGGGTGGACTTCAAACCTCGTGCCTTCCTCAAATGGAGCACACCAGGATTCACTCTTCTCCCAACCATTCACCGTCCTTCTCCAGCCAGCTGCGTGAATCTTCGAGACCGATGATTCGATAGGAGATGGATTCCCCTCCCACAGACACGCAGCTAAGAGAAGTGTAATAACGGTCGCAACGATTGGTATAGTTGAGCGCACGACGAAATGGTGTGTTTGTCAGGAGGAACGTATGGAAAACACGAATGCCGATTCTGTCCCTACTTGAATGCAAGTCGTGGGCCAATCAAATCATCAACCTATCAAGCCCGCAGTTGCTGGAGGTTGTGGCTTTGGCCCCAAACCGTAGGTAAATCGATGATGTACTTTTGCTACCAGCGTTTCTCCAACCCCACCACCTTTTTGCGTCCATGAAGTTTCCCTGTAGGAGGTTTGCTTGCATGTCTGTTTCGTTCTACGTTTGTGACGTGTGACACCTAGTCAAGCGTCAGTTCCACCTAATCAGGTTCCGACAATATTACGGGATAAACGCGGATGTCCGTTACCAGCACGACACGAAATCTGAATGAATTGTTGGCTGGTGCTCAGTTGCCCGCATTGCCACAAAGTGCGATCCGGCTTCTTGAGTTGTCGCAAGACGAGGAGAATGGGCCACCCGAGTTTGCCGTACCCATCGAAGTCGATCCAGGATTGACGGGACAGGTTTTACGCTTCGTCAACTCGTCATATTTCGGATTTCCCCGAGAGATTTCGAGTGTCAAATTGGCGATCACCTTAGTAGGAGTTCGTACCATCAAGAACTTTGCGCTCTGGAGCGCTGTTTTCAGCTTGATGCCGAATCCGAAATGTGGCCCGTTTGATTTGAAGAATTTGTGGCAAGATTCCTTGCGTCGCGGATTATTTGCCCGTGCCGTAGGTAACATTCTCGGCTTCCACGAATCGGAAGACTTATTCGCAGCTGCGTTGCTACAAGACATGGCAATACCGCTGCTCGCCAAAGAATTGCCTGAGGACTATCGAGAATTGTTCGAATCCCGTAATGCTGGAACCGAACGACTGTCCGTATTAGAATTTGACCGATTCGGCTGGACCCACGCTGACGCCGCTGCCTTGATGGCTCGCAGTTGGAGCCTACCTGAAAATTTCGCAGACCTCATCAGCTCCCATGTCGATCTGGAAGCAGCCATTGCCAGTAAGGAACCAGGAAACATTGCTGTGGCCATGTCTTCCTTCCTGCCAGCAACCAGCGATCCTGAATGGCATGAATGTGGCATGTTCGAAGAAGCCTATAACCGCGTAAAGCCAAAAGACGGTCCACAAGCTGTCGACTTCATGGAGCAGGTCGACGTGGGGTTTGAGGAGTTCGCACCTGTGCTGAAGCTTGCGAAACCGGCACGATCGCTCGTCGAGCTATACAGCAAACATATTCTGAACGAACGTTAGGGTTTAACTCGCCCGATTCAACGGCACCGACGTGCAACTTGCTCAGTTCCCCATTTGTCTCGTCGGAAATCTTTGCCTTATCCTTTCTCAGCTGGCGAGAAATCAATGTGGTTTTTCCCGCGAAGACTTGGGCGTGCACTGTGCGCCGGGTAAAATAGAGTAGCCGTTCGTATGGCACTCATTTTCCCAGTATCGCGCTGGTCACATCATGACCGATTACAGACGAAATCGCCGACAGCAAATCATCCGCGAAGCCGAGGGATATCTCGATCTGATCACGGTATTTACTGATCAGTGGCCACCGTCACCCGAACTGAGAGACCGGATTGCACTTCGGACCCTGGATACCCTTTCCACGATCGAATCACCTGGACCCGATCAGGCGTATTCTCTCTATTTAGCTGGCCAAGCATTACGGACCATGGAGCAATTCAGTGACGCAATTAGTGTATTGCGTGAATCTGCTGATATCGATCCGGCCACCATCCACGTGTGGCTTGCACTTGGATGGTGTTACAAGCGCATCGGTCGGCTCGATTTGGCGATTGAATCGCTGGAAGAGGCCTTGTCTGTGAATTCTCGCGAAGCCATCGTGCATTACAACCTGGCATGCTACTGGAGCCTGGTCAACAATGCTCAACACGCACTGTACCATCTGGGCGTCGCGTTTGATATCGATCATAACTTCCGTGATCTCGTATCTGACGAACGGGATTTCGACCCCATTCGCTCCGATCCGGATTTTCGAATGCTTACGAGCGTGAGCGTTTAGAAGCAGGATCAGAAGCCTTATGTTGTCACGGCAGCGGGGCTCCAAGACCTGCCTGTCAATAGTTTCTTCGCAAGCCTTCTGAATGACGGCTATTTCCAGCGCACTCCGCATGAGCTGCCATGACAGGGAAAGCAAACGACGGATCGGATGCAATTCGGAGAAACAGCCCTAATCCATTCAAGGTTTTCCCGACAGTTGCTGCCGCAGCCAATGGATCTCCTGACGCGCCACACTAACGTACACCAGGATTCCGACGATGAGAAAAGTTACCAAACGCAAAGCTGGAGAAAGCAGAAGCGTGTGGGTCATTCCCGTACGCAATATTCCCAAAACAATTCCCATCACAATGGTTGCTAAAAGAGGACCACGCAAGGCGGCCAGCAGCCCACTCACTGAGACTCCAGCAGAATTCCAGGCAAACAATATATACGGAATAGCGATCATCCACATCGTTACCGAATACGTCACTGCCAATCCCATGACAGGACCTGTCCCTGGCGGTCCCCAATGAGCCCCCAGCGTTAAGCCAACCACCAACGCCAACAACAACGTAACGGTTACTACCACAGACGCCTGCAACAAGCGGTCGGTACGGCTCGCCGATGCAAAGACGGTACCCAGTAAATTAACAAATCCCAGCACAACAATGGCTGGCGCCAATAGCGATAGGATTCGCCCAGCCGTTGACCAACGGTCCCCGCCCAAAACGTGCATGATGTCGGTGCCGATGATGGCCAACCCAATACCACAGGGAAAGAGGACGATGGAAACCATGCGATAGAAGCCATGTA
Organism: Pirellulaceae bacterium; assembly: GCA_022448645.1. The sequence goes on along the minus strand of JAKVBZ010000004.1, from coordinate 41,877 downwards.
ACAACGACGCGTATGATTCCGGTTGGCCCCTCACCCGTGAAAGGGCTGGAAGCATAATTTGACTCAACGGTGAAGTAACCAGGTAGACAGGCTTCATCATCAATTGAAAGGCCTGGGTATACATCCCCACAGCTGCCAATCCATTGGGAGATGCTGCCACCCAAATCCCCAACAAAACCTTATCCAGACATTGCCCCAAATTCAGAATGAAACTACTTACTGTCCAATAACCACCGAATCTGAGGAGTTCCCCCATAGAACCAATGCGCTGTGGAAACCGAGGTCGCCACGGTTCCAGAAGCCATGTGCCGACTCCCAAGAATACAAGCTCGGAATATTGTTGGACCACGAGTGCCCAAACGCCCCAACCCATAAGAGCAGCCAAGACAGCCAACCCACCGCCAACAATTTGGGCGACCAGACGCAATAGACTTAATCGTGTCATGCGCAAATGGCGTTCCATTAAGGCTTGATGTGTGGCCCCCAGTGACACCAGCAATGTCGTGGCAGACAGTGCCAGAACAACTGGTACTAACTCGGGGACTCCGTAGATCATGGCCAACCAAGGCGCTCCTGCCGCGGTTAGTAGAAACGTGATGAAGCCGGAAAGCTGTTGGGCCCAGAACAAAGCGTCCAATTCGCTCTTGGACAAAGATGACTTTTGAACAGCAGCTACGTTCAGTCCCAAACTGGCGAAGATTCGCAAGAATAGGATCCACGGTAGCACCATGCCCAGATAACCGTATGGTTGCGGGCCTAGCTGATGGTACAAGACTGCCAGAATGGCCACCGCGACCAACTGCGTGGCAACTTGACAACTAGCTACCACCACTGTGCCCCGACGCACGGCACTGTGGACGTCTGACCCGAGCGGCAACTCATCGTCAGGAGTTAGAGCTGGCACCCTGTACTTTATCCAAACAAGAAATGAAAAACTGACCCTATGGCACCCCATCCAAGTGGATTGAGTACCGCCCCTCAAGCGACACTTAAATTTGGGCAAGATGATCCATAGTATCTGAAATTGGGGATCGCATCGACATCAAACGAACTGCCAACACGAAGTGAATTACGGAACCATCTCGGCTTCGCCGTCTGGAGCTTGACCACCTATTTCAAATACCGCTTGTTGGTCCAACTGCTGCATCTGACGCACAAGCTGGCTTTGGCCAAGTACTTCCTCACTATTTTGTGCGAAATCACTTACTTGAAGCATGGCGGGAGCCATCAACAGAATCAAAGCTGCAGGGGCAAAACAGAAGACAAGCGGAAAGGTCAACTTGACGGGTGCCCGGTTGGCCTGCATCGTGGCCACTTGCTTGCGAGTTTCTCGGAAGTGATCGGCTTGTTCGTGCAAGGAAAAGGATAGCTGGGTACCCAGCTGATCTCCTCGGGACAACAAGCTAGAAAGCTGCCGTATTTCGGGAATATTAATGCGACTCGAAAAATCAGCAAGAGCGTGTGTCAAACTGCCAACATCCGCTTGTTTCTGTAGGATGTGCAGCTCTTGCGACAAAGCCGGATAGCTATCTAAATTCCGCGCTACGTAGTCCAGGCTGGTCGCTACGGGAAGCCCACCGCTGAGACACATGCTGAGCATGTCCATGGTATCGGGTAACCCACTGCGGATTTCTCGAATTCGAGACTGTTGCCTCAGATAAATATAAAATCGGGGCAGAATAGAAAGCACAACCGAGAGCATCGCACCACCAATTAAAACCGAAAAGCCATACGATGTTGGCACGATCAAAGCAACAACCAAGGTAACCACGAGCGGCACAAATAATAGTGCGAAACGTAAGGCGTACACACTACCGCGGGCACTCGGACTGTAGTAGCCTGCCTGACGCAAAAGTTGAACAAAATCCGATCGTTCCTGGGGCGATTCGGGAATGATTCCTGCCAATGATGAAGTCAGAACGCCGAAGATACCGTCGGTCGTTTCCTCTTCGTACATTGGAAGGGCATCCAAGTGTGAGCTGTCTTGCTGGAGGCTCCCTAAGACGCGTTTGACCAGTATGAGCGCCACAAATACCAACAGGGCAATCACGCTAACAATCAACCAAAAAAGCGCATTCGACATTTGCATCAGACTACTCCCGAACTAAAAGCCGACACGCATGACCCGCCAAACCCAGAAAATGCCAATCAGCTGCAATACAGCTGCTAAGGTCAGCAATGCTGGACCAACGGGGTGGAAAATAAACTCGTGAATGTACTCCGGTTCCAACCACGCCAAAACGCCAACGGCAACAATCGATCCTACGACCAACCCGACAACCGACAGTCGACTGCCAGCCGTTACAGCATTCACATGCCCCGTGAACTCCTGGCGCTGCCGAGCTGCATGCGCCAGACGCTCCGTCAATAGTGGCAGATTACCGCCCGCCGTTTGGTGTACCATCGCTGCGGTCGCGAACACACGGAATTCAGGTAGAGAAATTCGTTCAGTCATTCGCTTCATCACCAAGGTAGGGGGACTTCCCAGTTTTAGGTGCGAAGCGCACTCCCGAAATTCAGCGGCCAAAGGTTCCGACATTTCGCTGCCGACCATATCGGCAACCTGTTCTAACGAGTGCCCAGCACGTACACCATCAGCAATGATCTGCAAAGCTTCTGGAAGTTGCTCTCGCATGACACCAATGTGACGCCAGCGGCGAAACAACAGCCAGACAAACGGAATCACCAAACCAACCACCATGCCAATGGCAACGGCGATAAGGTTTTCGGTAACCACAAAGGCAAAAACGGCTCCGACGATACTACCACCCAGCACTAGCGTCAGGGCCGTCGGCACATTGATTCCCACACCAGATTCACGCACCGACCGGTAAAACCATTGGTCAAAACTGCCGCCGTGAAGATCTTGTGTACGGTAGAAGGCTTCAATATCCTGTGCTTGGGCATCAATACCCAGCCGACGGTCATCATCGTTGTAACGACTCGAGCTCATGTCTCGGAACAGCCGAGCAATCGCCAGGACCAATCCAACGATAACGAAAAAGGCAATAAGCACAGCCAACCACGTCGTCACGACAATCCCTCCTCAAACGTATCATCCAACAGATCTGGTGGCGAGGAATCTTCTAAAGATTCCGCATCCATGGTCGCTTGCGACGCCAAGTCTTCCAGCTTGGTCTCGTTAGACACCAGGGACGGCTTTACCAATTCACGCTCGTTGAACAGATCCTCTGGCAGACGAATCCCAAGTTGTTCTAAGCGTTGGCAAAACGTTGGTCGGTATCCCGTGGCGAAAAACGACCCGGTGGCAATCCCATCGTCATCCACGGACTGTTGGCGGAACTCAAAAATATCTCTCAGTTGGTACTCTCCGTTCTCAAGTCCTGCCAATTCGGAAATCCGTAGGACACGGCGCACACCACCCTGTAATCGTGCCACGTGAACAACCAGTGTTAACGCCGAAGTCACATAACGGCGGACGACACCTACGGGTAATTCAAAACCGGCCATGGATACCATGACTTCCAAACGCGACAATGCGTCCTGGGTATCGTTCGCGTGAATCGTCGACAGGGAACCCTCGTGACCCGTGTTCATGGCCTGCAACATATCCAGCGCTTCCGGTCCTCGAACCTCACCGACAATGATTCGATCCGGTCTCATTCGTAATGCGTTCCGTACAAGGTCTCTCTGAGCAATTTCACCGGTACCTTCAACATTGACCGGCCGTGTTTCCAAGGAAACAACATGTTTTCGTTGCAGTTTAAGTTCTGCCGAATCTTCGATCGTAACGAGACGTTCTCCCAAAGGCACAAAGCGCGAGATATTGTTCAACAACGTCGTCTTTCCAGCGCCGGTACCTCCACTAATGAGTATGTTCAGTCTCGCTTCTACTGCCGCCGCCAACAGTTGTGTCATGTCAGGAGAAATCGAGCCGAATCGCTCCAGATCGTCCATTTGCAAGGGGGTATGACCAAAACGACGAATAGAAAGAATGGGCCCCTTAAGCGACAACGGTGGAATGATGGCGTTTAACCGTGATCCATCAGGTAGCCGCGCGTCCACCATAGGACTGTTTTCATCAATACGCCGCCCAACACGTGCTACAATGCGTCCAATAATCTGCATCAAATGCTGTTCGTCGGCGAACATTGTGTTGGTCTCTTGTAACCGACCGAACCGTTCCACATAAACTTCGTCAGGACCGTTGACCAAAATATCGGTAACGTCGGGATCCTGCATGTAAACTTCCAGCGGCCCCAATCCGAAAGATTCGGCTATCAGCTCGTCCACCAATCGTTCCTCGTCCACACGAATGGACGATTCTGGTCGACTTTTCAGAATACCTTTCGCTAAACGGCGAACGTGACTTTTGAGCTCAGCTTCTTCGAAGTCCGCAATACGTGACAAATCGAGCGAATCAAGCAGTTCACCATGAATCTGCGTCTTGAACTTCTGAAATTCGCTCTCTTGCACTGTATCAGCAGGGCCTCCTTCACCATGCCCATTACCACCGTCAACAGTCTCCGTCCCGCTTTCGGAATGAAATAGGTTAAACTTCATGGTTCGACTCCTCTCGCGAAATCATGGAAAACGCATGAGTGAGATGATTCATTTCAACTTCTCTTCATCGGTATATCTGGACTTATTGCACAAGTCGCAACTTGTGAATGTAAGTGTTCTCTGGCACACCTGGACTTACCGCATCGGTCATCACCGTCGCGTGAACCAGGAAGGCAGGTTCCAACCTGACACGCAACTGATCGCTCGTTCCACCCACGTTTTCCGCTTCTAGTACCGTACCGGCAACAAACCCTGTGATTTCGAGCGGGTTGGAATAAGCTCCCGAATACATCGCAAAAACACGCCTAGGATCCCCACTCTGCGCGACGGCGTTCAGCGCTGCCACGATCGCATCGGTATTGCCTGGACTGGAATCACTAGCAGGTAAGGCAACCGGATTCCCCGGATACGCCGGTCCCAAAACTCCCACGGGTAAATCGCCCGGCAACAGTCCGTCAACGATCAGTTGAGGAACGACACCCAAGTCCAACGGAGACGCGCCGTCCACATCAATGAATGCCGCATTGGCAGCGCCCCCTCCTACCGATGGTCGTAGTAATACGTTCAATTCCCGCCGATTGTTCCTGTTCGAATCAAGATTTTCGTTAAGTCGGTCTACGAACCAGGCCACGTCTTGAATGGCCAATGAAGCAACCGGTGTGGATATGTCGAGCCGAGGCCGAAAACCAACGACACGATTGTCCAGAGTGGCCACGCCAGCAGTGGTCACGTCTGCTGCATCCGGCGTACCAAATCCGCGAATCAAAAGACGAGCCGGATTGGGACCGCCAGCATATCGATGCAACTCGACGCGAAGTGAGTTGTAAGGTAACTGTCGAACAAATACCGGTTGACTCACATTTTCGATGCGGCCAAAAGCAACGCTTACGTTTGGCGATTCTAACTGTTGCGAATGAGGTGCAACTCGGTTGTTTTCCAGTCGAAAAGCTTCGACCACATCTTCCGCTGCGAGGATGTCGTCCTCCTGGTTTGGTGACAGATCAGCAAGCAGGTTTTCATCCAACAACTCTTCGACCGACACCAATGCCAGCAAATCGCTACGACGTTGCATGTCTCGATTATGAAGAACCAGCCACGAATAATTTATCACCAGCACCAGCAACCCCATGGCGATGACCAACAGCAGCATGGCAAACAGAGTGAGCACGCCAGCACGTCGAGCCCGGATGCGGCGACCGTGGCCGAACATTTCCGCGAGGAAATTGGTCCCGTGGAACCTTCGAATTGTCGTGCTGAAAATCATCGACGCTGATCTCGTTTCGCAGTGCCAACTCGCCTGACATTACATCGGCGAGAGACTCCCTATCTGATCGTACTCCATGCCAAGGAATTGGCATCCGAGAGCATTCACTTCAACCGAAACGCAGTCGTCGGCGTGGTTGTGTCGAGTCAAGCGGCACGAAACTCTCGCGTGTCGGCAGGCGGTCGCGGCTGGAGGGCTCTCTCAATTCTCGAATCGACTATACAACGATTGTTTTTGCTCACGACGGACACTCGCATAGATCCGCTCCGTCAGATTAGCTTTTGCATCGGTCGAGTACTCTTTTTGGCTGGCCACAACACGAGGATTCTTTGTTTTCCCAACACGCGAGGGCTGCACCATAGGAGCAGCCACTTTGGTTGGCTTCCTACGAGGCGCCTGAGTTGATTGACTTGGTGTTGATTCGGCCATTGCCGAATCGGACCCCGATAAATCCTGACGCACAGCAGACTCGAGATCATCTCGACGATCCGGGGTTGCCGGCACCGGTACGTCACTCTCGGTGGGCTGCAAGAAACGGTTAGCATACGAGCTGGGTGGATCCTGAAATCCTGGCAACAAGCTGGGGTCGCTCACATAGCTGTTGGGGACTTCATGCATCCCCGGAAGCTGCTCCAGGTGTGAAACATAGCTTGACTTCGGCGGAATCGCAGATTGTATCGCATCTGAATGAACCACTTCTGGCGTCGTTGTCACAGCAGGTGGAAACTTTGGGGTTGTCTGATGTTGACTGGAACCTGATGCGGTTGTCTCTGTGAGATCAGCCGGTTGTTTTACCGCGCGGGAACTACGAAAGCGGGGGCGCGAAGAACGCCGATCTTGACCCTCACTCATCGATCGCGATTCATTAATCTGTTCCGGACCAAAAGTTTGCACCTGCATCTTTCCACCGCGATAGTGCTCTACCTGGAACACCTCCTCAGGTTCGTCCGGTGGCAGTGGTGGTGGAATTAGAGGCGGAGCCGGTGGGGTTGGCAGGCTCAGACCAATTAAGTCGTTCGGCGTAACCACACCGTCTTGGGCACCTGGCCCAGCGTCTCCATTCCCGACAACACTGACGCTCAAACTTCCAATCTTTTCTGCGAGCGCCAAAGTGTTCGCTTGGTCAGGGGTCACTTCGACGACGATACTGGTCAAACCGTTCAAAGAAGCACCCGCTCGAGGCCGTTCTGGAGGATTGATGACGGCCAACACGCGGATATTGCGCTGCAAAGTCTTCGTGCCAATCCCCTTAAGGCCTATCGATTTGACGTCAGGATGATCGGTTTCGACAGTAATCGCAATGTCAACTTGACTGTTGTGACGGATGAGCGTACTACCATACACCAATCCATGAACCTGGATCGTGCGAGCTCGCATGCCGTCGGCAATACGTTCTGTCAATCGCTCGATTGGATTCTTGCCGATCTCATAAAGCATATCGTCGGTAATAGGCGTTTGGGCAGGCACAACTAGGCGAACGAACCTATTGGCGGCAACATCGATACTTTCGATGGCGTGATCAGGCATTTGTTCGTTCGGCTGCAGCGGTCGCTGCTCGAGAACTCGTCGGTTCAACCGCTGATTCGCTGAAAGATTAACACGAGACACGATAACCATCTGTGGTATCTCGGCAACAACAGGAGCTTGTTGCATCATCTGCTTGATGACGAATGCACCCATTAAGCCAGCGAGAATCGCGACGACAAAGACCATCACGGTCCCAGGACTAATACGTCTCACAGTTTCATTCCTTCACGTTGAGGGGCGGAATTACGGCAACGAATGAATCCGCCAATCCGTCCGCGGACAACGCTATTCGGTAGCTGTTTTTCTGGCTGTTTTCGCACTCCTTGTTGCAACAAGTTTAGTCTCCATACAGATCAACCAATTACTATTCCACTATAGGTCATGAAAACATGGAGTCCTGTACCTACTCTTTACGCATCACGTATGTATGGTGCAATTCAGTATTTGCAATTGATATGCCAATCACACTTAAAGCATTGGGGGCAACTCGTGCCGCGTTCACACGTACTGTGACAGTAACCTTATCGCCAGTTGTTGCCGAGATCAAAGGTTCGACCAAGTCGGGTTGACCGTTGACAAAAACCAACACTTCGACGTCATTTTGAAACGACCAACCGTCAAGAGCTTCCTGCACCGAATTAAACACCGACAGAGCACTCGACCCGGGAAGTGCTGCGTTTCGAACGCCCGAATAAGCAGAAGCACTCACGGCCTGAGAAGCCATCAGCATGAGGCTAAACTGGACAACCGCAATCCCGACAAGCAACAAAGTCGGCATCGTCAGGATTAATTCCAGAGTTAACACCCCACCACGCTTGCGCGACCTGTTCGCAGAGCTCTCAGCAAGCCGTCGGACTGGTGTATGGTTCATTTTCGCCATGGGACCTCTATATTTTCGCCAGGGCACCTTTATATTCTAACACTCGGAAACGTGGCGAACGTCCTCAGCAACACAAATCCTCTGAAGAGAAAATCCCCATGGTGTACAACGATGCCGCGCAACGGTTATGGACGGAATAACTCACTTCCTCGGAAATACCATAACCATCCTAAGAGGATCCAAGTACTCAAGGCTACTGGAACGGCAAAAGGCAAAACTCGCATGGGTCTAGGAGCGGCCGATCTGTGCTTACTCTGGGAAGTACCCTTCCCCGTTGTCACAGAACGTTTTTCTACATATCGACGTTTCGCTGCCCCTACACCGCCCGTACAGGCCACCTTCACCATCACGCCAAGTGCCAGAATGGCTGCGATGAAGACGCTCAGCACAAAAGCACACGCCATATAAACGGGGCCCAACCAGGCACCCAATGCGGCCAGTAACTTCACGTCCCCCATCCCACTGCCGCCCAGTAACCAAGGGACAAACAAGAGGACAAATCCTACGCCAAAACCGGCCAAAGACCACAAAATGCCGAATTCGGTAAAAAAAGTGTGAAACAACAGTCCAACTAGGGCCGCCGGGACAGTGATGAAATTGGGGATTCGATGCAAGCTGATGTCCACTGCAGCTGCTAGGGTGGTGTATAAGGCCACCAGCCCTACGAATACGTACATGACAACCATCCTCCGCTCCTCCGAGTTGAATCAAATTCCGTTTACGATTTGCTATCTTCAGCAAGTGTCGTCACGAATTGGCTCTCCGATCATATACCCAAACTCGCAACCAAATCGTTCGTAATATCCACTATAGGCGGAAAAAAGGGAGGGTCTTCTCGTCCCAAAACGACAGAAGCCACCTAGCCAACAAGGACCAGGTGACTCCGCGTATAAGCTTCGCAATTATATTCTACGACTGAATTGTACGACTGAATATTTTATGACTCAATATTGTCGTAATAAATCGCAACGATAATGCAAATTGTCAGCAACATACCGGCTGACTTACTTGTTTTTCTTTGAAACCTAGGATGGGGTATCAAAATCCAACAAGGGATTGCCTGTTTGACCATTAAACTGGTCATTACGATTACAATCCTGGAATACTGCTGCGTCGATAAAACTGGAATTGCTCGCACCTTGATTACTGGTGTCGTGCACTTCAATCAGCAATGGATGGAGAATCGTAAATGACTGGTCCAGCGCGAGCATGGCCTGTGCTACGTCGCCAAGTTCGTCGATGATGGCGTCGCGTACGGCGGCTACGCCACCGACGATTCCGATCACCAATAGAGTTACTAGTAATACCCATTCGAAGGTCAAAACACCTTCGTCCTCCAACCAGATTCGATGCAACAGTCTCTTCACGGGTGACTCCTTTTTGAGTGTTTAGGACCACGAAAATTTATTTTGGAGGGCCACAGCAACCCACCAACATTGTGTTCGGTCTTGGAACACGTATCTAGGCTCATTATCAGCACTTCTTGTGCCTGATGCAGACAAAGAACCAAACAGAGGACCTCACCCGTCCCATAAGTTGTTTGCAGAAAATAAGTTAACAGCTAACCACCAATTACGAAAGACGGCTCATCGATTGGAACCAATGATTCGTTCGCAGAACATTTTCTGGCAATGTCGCTGAAATACGTTTGGTTTTTTAATCAAAACGTCAACAAAGTGGAGCTTTCGGGCCAATTCGCATCTAAGATGCCGTTACCTTATTTGGTCACCTCGCGGCAGCCAACATAGGACAATAAGGTGTTATATGACAGTAACTTATGGTTACACATGGCAGTCACACCCAGCAACGGGCCGCGCTACCAGCGACAAACACGTTGAGATCGAAATCCATCGAACGTTGGATTTTGGCAACGAGCCCGTTGCCCATTGTCAACAATAAAAAGGAAACTCCGCGACACGAAGGGCCATCCGTACCGCGGAGTCACGCTAACAAGCGTACCGGAGAATTCTCGGTAAGGAGAAAACCCCGGCCACATCACCCGTAAGCATCTTATGTCTGGTGTCTGAAAAAAGACGAGGCGAACGCCAGCGACCACCCTGTGCTGACGAACAGGAAACCTAGGATGGAATATCGAAATCCAACAAAGTATTACCTGTTTGACCATTAAACTGGTCATTTCGATTGCAATCCTGGAATACAGCCGCGTCAATAAAACTGGAATTGCTCGCACCCTGACTACTTTGGTCATGAACATTGATTAGCAACGGATGCAGGCTGGTATACGACTGGTCCAGTGCCAGCATAGCCTGGGCCACATCACCCAGCTCATCGATAATCGCATCTCGAACAGCCGCCACGCCGCCGACAATGCCGATCACAAGCAATGTGACTAATAGAACCCACTCGAACGTGAGAACACCATCGTCCTCCGTCCACAATTGTTTGATAAATCTTTTCACAGGTGACTCCTTTTGTCATACAAAATATTCATAAACCCGAAGCGGCCATCCTGCTGATGACTCATTAGCCCAGCGCCGAAACGGTCGGCTCTTTTAGGTAAGTGCTGGCACCTGCAATGCACAATTCATACCAATCTCATCGTTGTCATATTTTGAAACAGCCAATTCGTCAAAGTCCTCAGTCTATATGCCTTTAAGAGATCTATCCAAAGGTCAAAAAGAAGCCCAAACGCGTCGCCTCTGTTCATTCGCTAGAACACTGGACTGCCGGAGTTGACGCAATGTTCACCATATGAAGCACGCCAGAAGAAATCTCCCACCTTCCCGGGTCTTCCGAAGGGCTGGCAAAATTCAATCTCACGCTGCCTGTCCGTTGTATGGATCGTTGCGGTCACCATCTTGAAAGACAGCCGCATCCATAAAGAGAGAAGGATTACCAGCCTGTTTTTTTCCTGCAGCTCCGCCACGAATGGATGGAAGGTGGTAAAGGACTGATCTGCAGCAAGCTTCACTTGAGCCACGTCTACCAACTCGTCAATGCTCGCATCACGAACAGCCTGCAGGCCACCAGCGATCCCGATCACCAACAAAGTCACCACAAGGACTCATCGGAAGTTTAATTTTCCTCGTCGACCTGCCAAATTGAGCACACCAGGGTTGTCATTGCTGCTTGCTTCAATATGTAAAACAAACTAGTCAAACCGTTTACCTGGCCAGCGCCGTGTCCACCAACCTCTGTGGGATAGAAATCGTTGCTTCTTCTCACGAGTTCTCAGTTCTTCACAAATCACCAATTGACTCGGCTTGATGGACTGCACGTTACATCACAGCGACACTCGAAAACAGTTTTACGTTCCTTCAGCGCCAGGCAATCGAAACATGCATGCATGTGTATCGCATGACAAAAAGATAGCCATCGGAACTCATTTTCACGTCCAACAAGGCTCGCAGAACTCATTAGATCGCGTTCTCTGCGCATGATGCAAAGAAAGTTTGTTCGGCACTGCTTTTGCGTTCAGGCTCTAGAACCATGCTCACCACGTTTGGCAAGATGCGCAACCACAGACACATTCACAAGACGGTCAATATGGTTGCTCGACATGGCTCTCTAGCCGAGTCACACTCTGAACATCATCGCTGATCGGCTAATCGCCAGCAGGCAACAGTCGCACGATCAGACTCTGCTCGTCCTGATAGATAACCGCCGCCCTCGACAAACGTTGCACATCCCGGACCAATGTCTGGTTTCGTTCCCGGCTAAGAATCAGAAAATCCAGCTCGTACTTGTCGGCCAACCGTAACCAACTGCGATCGCCCTGGTTCAGGAGTAAATAATCTTGCCAAATCTGTGGCTGAACCAAATGAACGTGAGAGAATACCATTGGTTTGATCGCACCTTGCGTGCGCCAGATCAGATAATCTCCCCAATCGAGGGGACAAAACGTGTTCCCACCCAGTTCACGCCAAACCATTTGATCTGCCGCATAAAGAGGGGTATCGGACGAAGTAATCTCTCGCAGACCGCGAGGTTTCCCTGAAATCAATGAGCTGCTGGGAGGTGACCAGCAAAGGGCCACGGAAATACAACTAAGAGCGTAAAGCGTCCTCATCGTTCCTTGACTGGCGGGTGAGACCGGGTTCTGGTCCGCGTCAACATGGCGTTGCTGCCAACAATTCAAAAAGTGTGGCATCATCACCCACGGCCAGACAATGGCCCACCACACGAGCATCCGCATCGACAACAGTGAAAACAGACCAAAAGCCAGCAATAACATCACTTCCGCAAAAAGGAAAGCACGTGAGCTGTACCGGACGAGAACGATTGTCACCAACAGGGAAACAAAGAAGAGTCCACCACCCAAACTGCGAAGCACCAATGGTCCCCACTCAATAATCTGCTCCAAAGCCGGATTACCCCCAAAAGCGACCACCTGCAGCAACAAACGTGGCCCCATCGGATTCAAACAGCAAGCGACTGTGCACAAAAGAAACAGTCGCCAGTCTACAAGAAGCGACTGCACCGAGTCCGACCCTTCAGACGAGCCAGCGACAGCCAATCCAGATTCCCCGATGGCAGCTGAAGCCGAAAACCACCGTACTTCCAACCATCCACTAAAGGTCCACAAAAAAAGGGCTCCCAAACCTAGGACGAATGATCCATGACAGTTGGCCCACAAGACGAATACCAGCGGCAGCCACAACAGTGGATGACGACGAGCACGAGACAAGATCCCGATCGCCAAAAGAACAAGCGGAAAAGCTACTAATCCGCACAACTGAGGACGCAGCGTTCCGACGCTAGGCATCGCAATCACATACATCAGCAGCCCCCCAACCACCGCCGACCATCCCGGTAAGCCACGAACCGCAATGGCCAACATCAGCAACCCGCAAGCAACAGTTGCCAACAAAGAATGGATGAGTACCAGACCTTCTTGTCCCCCGACTCGATAGACCTGGTAGGCAGACCATTGTGCCAACCACGGCAAATTAAAGAATCGACCCTCTGAATCGGCTCGGTGACTTGTTCCCCCAAAGGGATCACTGTCAGGAATTTCCCTTGTTTCAGCAATCCAACGACCATATGCCAAATGGCCCCACAAATCAGTGTGATTCAGTCGATTGAGACTGGTGAACCAAAAAACAACACATAATCCAACCATCGCGGCCAAACACGTGGGGGACGTTTGGGAGATGTAGGGAGAGGACGCGATAGGTCGCGGAACGGGTGGATAAGCATCGCGTGGTGTGCCTGATGAGGTGGGCCGAGACATCCGAGGTTTTCGTTGGTTAAAGTGTGAACGGGATGTTTGCGTTACTTTGTCAATAGATACGCTTAAGAACTAAACGCCAGAACATAGCTACGGGAACCGTACTCCCAAACTGCCTTCTACTCGCCCTGCTGTTGTTGATAGTTGCGCCAAGCCTCATACGGATGTTGGTTACGCCATAAACATAGAGCTCGTGCGGCATGTGAAAACGGACCATATCCTTCCCTAAGAGTCTTGTCGTCTACTTCCAGCATGGCTCTGACGACCCACTGAGACGCAGCCTCCACCATGTCGTGAGGGACGACAAGTTCCTCGGGTGCCAGCGCCAACCACTCCAAATGGTGTCCCGTGACCAGGATACGATCAGACAAGGATACGTCTGTATCATTCTGAGATTCTACTCCCAAATGCCACAATCTTGTCCAGGAACCAGACGTCGCTAACCCACTGGCATCCTGAGCCTCCCGCAACAATGAGACAACATGTCGCAATTTCTTTAACATGGGCGCACGCAGTCGCTCACGCGCCCTTTGTTCTCCCAAGCTTTTCGCCGAGTCCAACCCGGCATCAACACCGCACAGAACCACCATCGCTTCCAAACGATGGAGTCCGTTGCAAGGACCATAGGCGAAAGGAGCATGCACCAATTCCTTCACGACTTCACGCGCTGTCACCCGCTCACCATAATCGTTCCTCCAGCCCGACTGCGGATACACGTATCGACCGTAGCTGATGGCAGACCATTCGAATTCATGCTGGTGAAAATGGAACTGGCCCATGGCTGACGCCAACAATTGCTCTACATTGGTATCTCCATTTCTTGTACGCAGTGGAGTATCCAAAGAGGTTCCGGTCTCGCCGAGCGTCGCCAAAATGTCATTCAAATGGTAACTGGAGCTTGTCCGATCGGAATCATCGGGAGTCCAATCTCGTACCTGGACTCGGCCCGTTTCAGGAACAATACTGAACAAAGGAGGAGTTTCTGGGCCGGTAATTTTTCGAAAAGTTGCATCATCCAGGAAGAATTGTCGCAACGTCTCACCGCTCAGTACTCCCAGTTCCTCAAATTCTGCATCGGGCCCCCAGAGGCGCAAGGCGTGAAGCAATAGATTGGTATTCGTCCATTCGGCGGGAGGTCGCAACCGATCTAGTATCAGGAACAATTGTTCGTCCGTGACAGTACGCTCATTGGACGGTCGAAGCGGTGGCTCAATCACCCTGGGCTGCCGCCGCTGGAAATCTAACGAAGTTCCCGCTCCTGCAGTTCCCAACAACCGATAGATGCCCAGCACGAGCACAAGAAAGATGATGGGAAATACCAGGCGTGAGAGACGGGCAAGCATCCCATCATTCTAATGCCCCACGTGCATACTGTCAGTGGTGCCTGGGTGTGTCTACCGCAATTAGTCCATCAACCCAAACTTCTTCATTTTGTTATAGAGCGTCACCCGACTAATGCCCAATTCAGCAGCCGTTTCTTTTCGTCGATGATTATTACGTCGAAGACAATCTTCGATGATACGACGTTCGATCAGATCGACGCGAGCTTCGAGTGTTTTCGAGGGTCCGCTCACAAGCGACTCCTCTTCTGCTGGTTCCATCTCCGTCGAAACGTCGAAACCAGCTCGGTTGAGATGGTGATTACCGGCGGGGTTCGCGGCAACCGTGGCAGACCCCGAATTCACCAGCGAACCACGCGACGTGGAAGATACCAACGGGCCAACCGCACCACCCATCCCACCCATCTTAAGCGATTCGGTCTGACAAACGTTACTTGGCAAATCCCGAATCGTCAACACACCACGTTGACAGTAGAGCACTGCACGGCGAATAACATTTTCCATTTCCCGAATGTTGCCTGGCCAGGAATACTGACGGAGCGCTTCGAAAAAAGAGGGGTCGATTTCATGCAAGGGAATTTTGTGAGTCCGGCTGTGCTCAAGAGCAAACTTACGAGCCAAGTACTCAATGTCCGATGGACGCTCACGTAACGGAAGAAGACGAAATTTGAGAATATTGAGACGATAGTACAGATCGATACGAAACGTACCTTTATGTACCAGGTCTTCCAGGTTGTAATTCGAGGCCACGATCAGACGAGCCTGTGACATCTCCGTGTCGTTACTCCCCACAGGCTCGTACTCACCGGTCTCAATGACCCGTAATAGTTTGGCTTGTTGATCTAAAGACAATACGTCAATTTCGTCCAGCAACAACGTACCCGTTCCAGCAGCCGCAAATTTACCCTCCTTATCCCGGTCGGCACCAGTAAAGGCACCCTTCACATATCCAAACAATTCGCTCTCAATCAGATCGGGTGGTAGCGCTCCGCAAGCCACAGTGCAAAATCGCTTTTCAGATCGATGAGACAACTCATGTGTCAGACGAGCCAAATGTGACTTGCCACTACCCGTTTCACCCACCAGCAACATCGTGACGTCGTGCTTTGCCGCCACCTTCACCTCGTCCATCATTTCGAACATTTCAGGAGTAAAGGTCACCAACGAACGAGTACGTCCGTGAAGTTCCTTGTGCGGCAATCCCATCCAAAACTCCGCAAGATCTTCTTGGGGATCCCTGTCAGTTCCCAGAAAAGAGCGTAATTGGTCCCACTGATCTTGAGCTTCAAACAAATGGTCAGCTGTTTTTTGCATCAAACGTTTCAGGTGAGAAGGACAGGTCGTATCGACCATTCCTATAATGGTCGCATTCTGCACCACGTCGTTGATCTCAGCGACAAAATGTCCAGGCGAATGATCACCCATGGCATCCGGGCAAAGATGAATTAGAAGAGTCTGTGCGCTGCTTTCGGAAAGATAATCGAAGGCAGATTGTAACGTCAGTGCACCCTGAACTTCGTAATGACCGCTAAGATCTTTGGTCAGTTGGTTCAACAAATCATCGTCTCGAGTTAAGAATATGATACCACTGTTCATCTTTTCCCTGCCCTTAGAACTCATAACCGATCCGCTGGTTAGCGGTTACCGGACGAGTCTCGTTCGTGTACTGCAAACGGCCGCTTCAATCGATGACCCAATGCGCAACCGTTTCAAACTTTGAATGTCATCTGTAAACCTTTCTGATAGCCTTCAGACTACCCAGAACGCCTAATTGCACGATGCTTAAATTCTTTAATCTAGATGAATTGGAAACAAAACATGGCACGCTGTATCAAACGGTGCGATAGCAACGATTGCATCGGTTGTAACTGCCAGAATCCAGGCAAAAAAAGCAGCTTAAAATGACTTCGGCTGGCTTGCGGCTTATTCCGATTGAACGGGTCGAAATGAACCGACTTGATCTTGGGGATGCTCGGGTCGATCCACTTCTTACAGTTGCCAAGACAATCTATACGTCTGTGGACTCATTTCGACGGTTGGCTGGGAGCGAATTATAAAGAGGATCCGGAATCGTGAGACTGCGGCGCGCACGGACCCGTCCCTCAGAAGTACGAACTGGCACACTGCGACAACCGCATATCACAGAACCATGCGGGCGCGACGCGAAGTCATCTCAAAAACGCTGACAGGAACCTGCCCATGCACGCTGCACTGATCACCATCATGCTTTCGACCAACATTGGTTATGGCCAGGTCCCCGGTGAATATGACCGTGATTTAAGTGCAGCGCAGTATTTTAGTGAAACGGACGGAATGGTTGATGGTTACGGCGGCGTCTATCCGCCAGACGCTAAGTTTGGACATGGGGCACTCTATGCCAAATTTGGTCCCATGCCTCAAACGTGCTATGAACCTCGCTACGGATGCTATCCCGGGAATGCACGATGCCTACACCGTTATCCCGCATTTCACGGTTGTTTCTACAGACATCCTTACAACTATCGACAGTATTTCGACTACCCATGGAACGCAGGGCTGCATGAGCCGACTTCACTCTTCTCGTCTAACGTGGTGCTGGAGGGAGTGGAACATGAGGCCCCATCCGTGGCTCCAGAGCAAGTGATGCCACCTTCTGCGTCCCGTCGCACGAAGGCTCGTCCAGCCAAGACAGTGTCACGAAAAATAATACCACGACGAGTATTTCACCGTCGACCGTTGGCCAAGCGGCGACAAACTGTACCCAATCGGTAACTCGCCAATCGAAGTTTTAACCTGCTCGGTCAATCATGAGCGAGCGACTACTTTAATGGCTGCGCTTGGTCGACCGAGCCCGCATCCAAACCGGGCCGGTCATCCTCTTCCGTTCCAACATCGCCCTGAGGAACGACGGCGTCATACTCCATCAACCAGCGACGAGCATCTCGTAGTTTTTTGTTCCTGGCTGCGCTGAAATGTGTGACATAGTACATTAACTGGCTGTCACAGATGGACCACAATCGGTGGCGGAACGGCTTTAAATCGACGTTCATACCAACAGTCCGGATTTGGTGCCCAGCAACTTTGGCTTGTAATTGTGCCGTTTCGTGGTCAATCAGCAGCTGGACGGCTTGGCCTGAAGCATCGACCAACACATATCCCGGCCGGTTGTTCCAACCGACCATATTGTATGCAAATGCACCCAACACTTGCACAAACAATGACCAAGCTAGCGCTAATCCGAACAATATTTTCCAGCGTTTGTTGCGAGCCAACGGCTTGGCGATAGCAACGGAACAAACGGCAAGCATCGGTAAGATGTCAGTCGTATAGCGCGACCCGAATGACCACCCCGAATGCCAATCAAAATATTTGGCATACATCGCGATTAACAACAACGCGACCACCGTCAATGGCCGGAACGATGCATAGCGTTTGCGTTTCCAAACAAGAACGGCCCCCCCAATGGCAAACACCAACACTGGAGAGTACACCAACACTCCTCGGGAAGGGCTAACAAGCAGTCCTGCGAAACCGATGACAAACGGCGTTTGCCAAAGATTCGGATTACCCATCTTGGATTCAGCGAACCATAGTGCTGCTTGTGTCTTCGCCAAGGTAAAGGGTGATCCGAGATAGTACCAGTGATAGAAACCAAGCGCCAAAACAAATGGCAGTCCGCCAAGAACATAACCGACAAATGTGCGCCAGGCCCGCCGACGAAACCACGCAACACCAGGATCTCGCTGCAACCACATGCATACCAAAAGATGCCCGGCCACCGCCGCCGCGAACAACACTGCCGACTCACGACAAACTACGGCACATCCCGTCGCAACACCGCACATCACCGCCCACGCGCGGTGCCGCTGCATACGTGGCAGACAATAAATCGCCAGTGTGATGAACAACACACTGGGCGCAGCTTGCCAAAGCGATTGACTTGTCATACTCCACACATTGGTCGCCAGGCCAAACGTGAGTGCAATCACGGCAGACAACCAGCGACCTACCAAAGGACTCGCCATAAGAAAAATTAATCCGACCGACAAGGCAACGCACGCAGACGCCACCCACTTGCCTGCCATCCATTTTGCAGATCGACTCTGCCAGAAATCCGGATCGATAGTGTTCCCCAGCACGAATATGGGTAGCGCGATCATCCCCGCACCGACCCCATAAGTGCTGACATATCCCTGCCGCGCAGGATCCGTTGAGCGAGCTAGGTAATAACGCGAATTTGCCACTTCCAGTTGTCCATGTTGCTGCCAATCTCGCCAACTTCTTCCATCCGGAGCAGCTGCTTCCCAGTACCACACGTTGTATTGATCTTCACCACTGCGCCACACGAACATCGATGGATGGTCCTGTGGAAAAAACACCACGCTGCGCCGTTCCCAAACATTCGCAGGTAACTCAACGTTCACCGTCACATCGTTGCTCGGTAAAACAGTTCCGTTGACCTGATACAAGATCCATACCACCGTCATTAATAACAAAGCGCCAAAGATGTCAGCTTTCGATACCATTTGTCGCTGATTCATGGTTCACACTTCGCACGATAAACCGATTTCGAATGACAGATGTGGCACTATCAAATCAGAAAACAATTCGCAAGTAGGAATGAGTAACATTGAAAAAATTTAATGCGTGTTAAAAAAAGTTTGCGTTAGGTTGCTTGACAAACCGTTCTACATTCGCAAAATGTGTCGATAAAGAAGTTCGCGTGTGACATTCAACCTTCGTTCAACTTCGCAGTTCGGAGAATTTTGCAAAGAGTAAATTTTGCAAAGTTTCCTTGATGGCAGCTACCTATTAATGAGCGATTCGATTCAGCAAGTCGTTCACAGGAAGTGTCAACATCGAGAGATGCTGACACGGCAGTAGTTTTGTCAACCATGGTGTTTTTTGGAGGTTCGCGGTGCGCGCTTACTCATGATAAGTCTTTCCTGAATTTGAGGTAATAGCATGCTACATGGGGGGCGGCAACAGACCGGATCGACCGCCGACGACCTAAAGTTGTGGTACGGACGTCCCCTCCATTTTTTCGTCCATAGCGGGTGTGACGGATCGCGCTGATTCGCTTCGACGGAGGCGACGGAGAAAAAATTTCTTCGTCGCTTTTTTTTTGATTGGTGCATCGCATGGCGTCGTCTGTCTGCCAGAAATCCTGGAACGCTCGCGGAAGCTAAACTGATGCCTGTCTGCCTCGTTGCCCTGGGATCGAACCTGGGAAATCGCTTGCAATATTTACAGCAAGCCATCGCCAAATTTTCTCACCATCCACAGATCCGTGCGGTCCAAGTCAGCCGATGGTATGAATCGTTACCAATTGGTGGTCCAGCTGGACAACCAAATTTTTTAAATGGAGTTCTGCGAGCCGAAACCTCCCTGTCCCCGATACAATTGTTCCAATGGCTGCAGGGAATAGAGCGTCGATTAGACCGCAAACGGAACATTCGCTGGAATGCTCGTACGATCGAT
This sequence comes from Pirellulaceae bacterium, assembly GCA_022448645.1. The sequence continues at coordinate 21,691 of JAKVBZ010000004.1, read as the reverse complement.
CTCGATCTACTCCTCTACGGTTCGGTCAGCCGACAGCCAGGACCATTGACGCTTCCTCATCCACGCATGACATTTCGACCTTTTGTGTTAGCGCCGGCGGTCGAGATTGCTCCCGAGATGATCCATCCTGTCACCGGCTGGACCATAAAAGAATTGTTAGCCAACTTGAATCGACACCCTCCATATGTCGCCCTGGCGGGTGTTCCAGGAGTTGGGAAAAGCAAGTTACTTCACTCCCTAGCACGACTCAACGCCATGCGTGTTGTGCCCGATGTGATCGAAGACGCTTTGCTGGCGCATTATCACGCTTCACCAATCGAGAAGTCCTGGGAAACGGAACGTTTTCTTCTTTGTGGTCGATCAGAATTACTGCACCGAAGACATTTTACGGACCACGAGGCTTGTTTCATCAGCAAATATTGGTGGTCTCAAAGCATGGCTTACGCGGAACTTTGGATGCCTGATCAAGATCTACAACGCCTAGTCGAAGAACGGACACAATATCGTGGTAACGTCATTGTGCCAACGGTGGTGATGCTATTGCGCGCACCCGTTGAGAAGATCCTAAGCCGCGTGCATTCCGATGATGCTTGCGACAAACAACCTGTCGAAGCTGCCCAGCTCCATAGCCTGGCCCAATCGCTGCACGCCTGGGCAACAAGTGCTGACGAAGCTCCCGTAGTTCCCTTAGACATCACCGATCCAAATTGGCTTAACGAAGCAACTGCCGTGATCGAAGCCATTCGCTGCTCGGTTACGGTTGCCTGATCGTTCGCAACATTGGTGTTGTGCGAGCGCAGCCATGCTATTTGGCCTGAGAGATGGTCATTCCCGCTTCATAAAGCCCCATGCGTTTCTGCGCCGCTTCTTTGTCTGTTTCTGTGCGAGCCACTTCAAGGGCTTTGCCCTGATACTGGATCGCCTGTTGAAAATCACCCATTTGGGAATAAGCCGCTGCGAGCGCTTCTAGACAGCGACAATACCGATCATTTGTGAGCTCACACGCTTTCTCAGCCAGCTGCTTCGCCAGTTCACCTTTGCGGATAGACGCGTCGGGGCAAGTTGCCAGTAGCCAAGCCTTTTCCTGGTAAGGAATATAGTAATTACCGCGTTGTTCTATCGCCGCGTCCCATTCACGGATGGCGGCAGGATATCGTCCCAGTTCGACCAAACAGCGCGCCAGATCGACACAATATCGATAACCAGCACTGGGAAAGCTGATTTTTAGGCGTTGATAATCACGTGCCGCCAATTCGAACTTGTTCAATGTCTCGTAGGCACGAGCCCGTCCCACCAAGGCCGTTTGATCTTTCGGCTGGCGCGATAAAATCTGAGTCCAATCGAGAATTGCATCTTCCGTGCGCTGGTGGCGATTCCTGAGCATGGCCCGCTGTCGAAGCCCGTAGACACTGTCCTTTTCCACTTCGATCATTTTTGTCCAATCGGCTTCCTCTTTCGCCACATCGCCTTTCCTGCGCCACAAATAGGCACGTTGCTGGTAGGCGCTTTGCGACTCAGGGTAAATCTCAATCACATGGGACAAGTCTTGGATCGCTTCATCTACTTTGCCCATCCGTTTCCAGACATCGGCACGAGCCACATAGTTCTCACTTCGCCCAGGACCATCGAGTTCAATAGCATGATTAATGTCCGCAATCGACAATTCAAATTTTCGTTGCAACATAAAACAACGAGCACGTTGCTTGTAAATGTCGGCCATCGCCTTAGAAGACACTCGAAAGACTTCTAAGGCTGTCGTCAGGTCGGCAATCGCTTCCTCCCATTTTCTCTGGTCGCTCAACACAGCAGCGCGAAAGCGTGTCAATGTACGAAAGCGAGATGAGGACTCGATCAATGCTGTGTAGGATTCCAGTGCTGCGTCACGTTCACCTGCGACGTGCTGCGTCATCGCCGCATGGACACTTTGCATTTCGGGATCGGCCTGGAACGGCGTCCGAAAAAAATGTTCCTGCAAAAAGACATCCATGGCTGACGGTGGTCGATAACCCTTCATCCGACGTTCGACACATACAGCTAACGCTTCCGCCAGATTAGTACAAGCATACAAGGCAGGCATGCCTTCTTGAATGGCAAGTTGGCGGTACTTAAGGTCTTGACTACGCGCGTACCCCGGGGCCCATTGAGGAAAACTGACGTCAAAATACGTGCTACCACGAGCTCGTACCAGCTCACACACTCGTTGCATCCGTGGCAACACAGCCGAAGTCCAGTTCGGATCGATTTCCAATAGATGCGCGACATCGATCAGGTGAGCACATTCATGAATCAGCGTATCTTCCACCCGTTTTTTGTGTCGACCATCAAGTAAACGGTCGGTAACGAAGAGACCATTACGAATAGGACTTGCAATGGCCAAGGCACGGCGAATGACAAGATCTCGGCTGCGATAAATGTTTACAGAACGGTACGCGGTGGCGCGATCGATCACTCCTGGTGCCAAGACTCTCACCGTGCGGACAGCCTGCCGTACTCGCTGCTTTTCCGGTTCCGTCCATGGCCGGACGGCGTAACTTTCGTAACCAGTGACATGTGGTACCGTGTCTTGAAATACGAACGGCTCGTTTTGAGATTCGGTCGCCGACCAGCCCGCCCGAGAAAACACGCTCATCAACAAAACGAAAACACACACCTGCCAATGGGATTTTGCTCCTGGGCGGTGGGTAAAGAAGTTCAAGAATGGCATATATCTAGGCCAGAAACGCGATGAGCACGCAAGGGCACACGAGCCGATTTCGGAAGCCGATGCGACGGATGCTGTCACCGGCAAGGCAACTTGAATAGCCGGTCAACCGTTTTATTATCGACTGGATTACCCAAACGTCAAATGCGCTTGGCCGCAGCGGACCCAAACTGGCGGAAGGATGTCCTTGAATCCGTGTGGACAAAACGGGACACGCCGGTTAGTTTGATTAAGCAGCTGCCGGCTGTTTTCGATTTAATCCTTCTTGATGAGCGTGACGTTGGCAGAGTTGACCAGTACCACAGCACGTCAGCCTCGCATTCTGACCTATGCCTCAGAGATCCATGCTCTGGTGCGTGCTGCGCGCCAAGCAGGAAAATCAATTGGTCTGGTGCCAACCATGGGGGCTATCCATGCTGGGCACTTAAGTCTTGTCGAAGCAAGCGTACGGGATTGCGACCTGACCGTGGCCACCATCTTCGTCAATCCGACACAGTTCGGCCAAGGCGAGGACCTCAGTCACTATCCTCGCTCGGAAGCGATGGACGTCAAACGCCTGTCCGAATGGAATGTCGATGTGGTCTTCATCCCTCAAAAAGGTGAAATGTATCCTCCCGGGTTTTCCACTTATGTAAAACCACCCGAGGTCGCCGCACCCTTAGAAGGCCGGTGTCGGCCAGGTCATTTTCAAGGTGTGACGACAATCGTATTGAAGTTGTTTCAACTGATTCCGGCTGACATCGCCTATTTTGGCCAAAAAGACTATCAACAGTCACTCGTCATACGGCACATGGTGCAGGATTTAAATATTCCTACGCGGGTCTTCGTTTGTCCAACTGTCCGTGACGCCTCGGGCATCGCCCTCAGCTCACGCAACGATTACCTAACCGCCGACGAACAACAGCAAGCCAAGGCGTTGTCTCAAAGTTTGCGAGTGGCTGCCGAGCTGGTTCAACAGGGACAACGGGATGCCGCAGCGATTGCTGCACGGATGCGACAAGTATTCGCCGATGCGGGAGTCGTGCACGTCGATTACATCAGCCTGGCGGATCCTGAGTCACTCGGTGAAGTACAGCACATCACACAGCCAACCATGGCACTTGTCGCTGCCCGGATCGGAAATACTCGGCTGATCGACAACGAGTTGCTTACACCCTAGTTCACTCCGAGCGATTTCCTGAACCCAACATTTGGTCCATGTTACAAACGCTGATCCATATACCACATGAAATCCTGGGAATTCCTGTCTTCGGATGGGGATGGGGTTTGGGCGTGTGGGCACTGGTGGCCATACCCATCATCGCCTTGTCGATACGAACACACAGTTGGCGATCAGAAACTATCCAGCACTTCATCGTCTTTGGCCTCCTGGGTGGTGCCGTGATCTTTCTTCCACATTTGGAAGCAACCGATTCGTCAGGCGCACCAGTCGGACTTCCCATTCGTGGCTACGGGGTCATGATGCTACTGGGAATCGTGACCGGAGTGGGGCTTGCCATGTACCGTGCACGCCGGATGGGAATCGATCCAGAATGGATCATATCACTTGCCTTTTCGATGATGATCGCCGGCCTGTTAGGAGCCCGATTGTTTTTTGTCATTGAATTTTGGGACCAGTTCCAGCGCCCGACACTCGGTGAGACACTGGCAGCTACGTTGAAAGTGACCGAAGGAGGATTGGTTGTTTACGGATCCCTCATCGGTGCCAGTATCGCGGCCTGTACGTTTTTTATCCGTCATCGTCTGCCCGTACTGGCTATGGCAGATCTCATCGCACCCAGCCTGCTTCTTGGACTAGCCTGTGGGCGCATCGGTTGCCTGCTCAACGGCTGTTGTTTCGGGCAAGTCTGCGAAGCACCCTGGGCACTGCGTTTTCCCCGTTCCAGCTCACGCGTGGATGACCGTCTGCTAAGCCCCGCCTATGAGTTCCAGAGTCAGATGGGACATTTTCACGGCCTACAGATGGCTGCCGGAACAGATCAAACAGATGCCGATCAACCTGTGGTGACATGGATCGCACATAACTCACCAGCAGACCAAGCCGGTTTTCGCCCGGGTGATGTCATCAACACGATTAACGGCGCGCCGGTCAGCACCAACCACGAACTCTATGCGGCTCTGGCTCAGGTAAATCGGGAAATGACTGTCACTCTAAAAAACGGCAAAACGGCTACTTCTTCCCTGGCCAACTGGCCGGCTCAATCATTACCGGTCCACCCAACGCAGGTATACAGTAGCATCCACGCCCTATTACTGTGTCTATTCCTGTGCGCTTACTACCCGTATCGGCGGCGAGATGGCGAAGTCATAGCTCTATGCCTCACACTGTACCCCATTGCCAGATACTTGCTGGAAATCATTCGAGCCGACGAGAGCATTGCCTGGGGGCTGACAATATCGCAGGTCGTTAGTAGTTTGTTGTTAGTCGCTGTCGTGCTGCTGTGGATCGTCGTGCTTCGACAGCCAAAAGGTAGCGCACTGCCACGAAGCTCAGCCTGAGTATCCCAAGGAAGTGGGCAGCCAGCCCGGATGGATCCAAAACTTGATCGGGAATCATCCAAATGTGGCCTATTTCAGAGAAATTGGACTTTTTTAAAGGCAATTTCGTCATTCTTTTGACTTTGCGCGACGCCCACTAGGGAACTTGGAGTATCCCCGTCGCGTCTCATTTCAAGGAACGGTTGTGAACGACGACTTCCGGCTCATCGACGAAGCCTTGGCCGGCAACGCTGCGTCGTTTGGCAAATTGGTCCAGAAGTACCAAGATCGACTTTACAATACCATGCTGCACATTGTTAGATCACCCGAAGAAGCAGAAGATGTGGTACAGGACGCATTCGTGCAAGCTTTTGTCAAATTACACACGTTCGCCCGTACCAGCGCTTTTTACACATGGCTATACCGCATTGCTTTTAACGTATCTGTTAGCCGGCAGCGGCGTAAACGGCCCACCATCTCTGTCGATGCGACGTACGATGCCACGGGGGTCGAGCCCGCCGGGCATGAAGACACTCCTGACGAAATACTGGAACGCCAAGAGTCCATTCGTCAAGTTCATCACACCTTGGAACGATTAGACGATGCCTCTCGCTCGATTCTGGTACTGCGAGAATTTGACGGCATGAGCTATGAACAAATTTCCCAGGTCCTGGATCTACCCCTCGGTACGGTACGCAGCCGACTGCATCGGGCTAGACTACAACTTCGAGAAGAACTGAGCGAACTGCTCGGCAGCCACCCCACCAGCCACGATCTGACATGAACCAACACCATTCAGCACAGCCCCCACCGCCAGACGACCGACTAAGCGCGTACCTCGACGGGGAACTCTCGGCTGCCGAAAAAGTCGAGATGGAGCAGCTCATCGCTAATGACCCACGTTATCAACGGCTGGCTGACGATCTGTTGCGGCTGCAAGCAGAATTGCGGCGTTTACCAGAACACCAATTATCCAACGATCTCACGGACCGTGTCCTGCGAGAAGCAGAACGTGTGTCGAAAAAACTGGGCACCGAGTCGACCTCCAGCCAACGGACGCCTTTTTGGCAGTGGAGTCTAGCATCCGGTGTCGCCTGCGCTGCAGCCGGACTGTTGTCCTTTTTGTTGTGGACCGAGCCTACACAACAGGTAGCATTTCAAGAAACTCTTTCAGCCCCGGCTGGGGAAGAGGTCACGACCTGGGGTGGGATGTTCGATCAAGCAGATTTCTCTGAGGAAACATCATTTCAGCATAACCACATTCGTACCCCCAAAGACAACCCCGCAGCCGATTGGGTCGTCACCATTCATATGGTACCTGAGTCGGTGCCTTCGACTCGATTGAAAGAAGTGTTGGCACGAAACAACATCCATTTAGCTCCGGCAGCACCACCTGCTCGGGGCAAATCTCCTCAGGATATGGCGAGATACACAAGTCGACGAAGTAAGCGTAATGAGCAGGATTTTAACGAACTCTCTGACAATTTTTCACGTAAACGATATGACGATCTTCGCAGCAAGCGTGCGAAGATCAAAAAAGTGGATGTCTCTAATTCGGACATGATACTGGTCACTGCACAACAATCTCAAATCGTGGCGACATTGCGAGAACTGCAACAACGCACCGATGATTTCGGTCATGTCACCATTCGTAGATCCTCCGATCAAGGCTCCGTTCTTCCCGCCAATGTCCAGAAAAACGCCGGGTCATTTGTCGAGCAAAAAGAGCATCCAGCGGTTCAAGACGAAATCGAAAAGCTTATGGTGGACCCCAAAGACGTGGCCACTTTGGATGATGAATCCAGCGTCGACGCGATCATTCAACAGCCAGCTCCTGAAAGATATATCAGTCGGGCACAACGTCAGGAGATTCGTCAATTCGGAATCATGAAAAAGCCCTCCTCTACAGACGAACTCTCAGCTCGTTCTTCTCCGTCGGCAGAGGATGCAGATTTGGCGATTTCAGACGATTCTGCGTTACAGAACAAGCAGTCATTCTCTCAAGATTCAGAACTTCCAGAATCCACGGCGCAGCAGCCAAGCGACCCCACGATCCATGTGCTCTTCTTGGTTCGCACCATACCTGATCGATAAGTCCGTACGTGCACCGCTATGAAGCATTTTCATCCAATGATTTCGGGCATTCTAACGGTACGATTTGGGGACGCTGAAGACAAGCTACTTGACATCTCGAGGCTGACATTGGACGATCGACGCTTTCCACAGCCCTCAGGAGATACTCATGTCTGATGTAAACATTCGAATTCGAGACAATGGACCATTGGTCGTCGAAGGTTCCGTCAACATTACCGATGCCGACGGTAATGGTTTCCCCACAAGTCCTGACAAGCCAGCAATAGCCCTTTGCCGTTGCGGTGCATCTCAGAACAAACCTTTTTGTGATGGCGCCCATCGGGAAGCTGGTTTCACAGCGGCCGATCGAGCTCCCAAATCCTGATGCATCAGGACTTCCAGTCTGATGAGCAGGTAGTCGGCTGAGGTAAGTTCTCTCCAAATCCCATGCCGGTCTATGGTTGGCGCATTGTTTTGTTGTCGTCGATGATTTCGCTCGACAACATATCAACAGGTTATGCATGCCTCACAACGGTTAGTGGGTCGGGCTCGAAGGCCTTATTTCTTGTGGATTAGATAGCTGTCACCGCGATCTGCGTAAACCGGCCACATCGTTGGCCCTAGTCGCAGCGGCACACCTCCTTACAATGGCTGACTCGGCGAACAATTTCATGAAAAGGAAGTCTTGGTATGAGCGAAGTTGAGTCACCCGTAACACCTTTGGAAACAGCGTCACTTCCGTTCGTGGGCCAGTGGAATCTGCTGATTAGTACCACAAATTGGGAAAAGGGTCGCATCATCTTGAACTGGCGTCAGGCACTACAGGCCGAGGACGCTGATCCAGGAGACTATGCCGATGACGCATGGGCGCAGCGAGTAGGCGGCGTTTCTGGGCAACACGTGGGCCGATTAAGACGAGTATTCGAACGTTTTGGCTTGGTCTATGAACAATACGAAGGGCTGTATTGGAGCCATTTCCAAGTGGCTATCGACTGGGACGACGCCGAAATGTGGCTCGAAGGTGCGGCACAAAATCGCTGGTCCGTGTCTGGTATGCGTCGACAGCGAGCTGCCACGCTGGGAGAGTTGGAAAAAGAATCCGACGAAGCAAAAACGGAAGATCTGGCCGAGTTTGACGAATCCCTGGAGGCCGGCCTTGGTTCGCCCGATCTGCCCACCATTGGTGAGAAAACTCGACGTGTTCAAGCGGGTGAGCCAGAATCGTCACCAGACGGCTCGGAAGAAACTCCAGCAGCGGTAGTGGAACCGAAGGTGCCAGGTGATGATCGCGAACCGGCGGATCCGCCAGTGTCAAGTGAGCCTCGCTCTGCACAACAAATCAACGACATCTCCAGCCTGCCAGAGGATTTGGTAGATGCTTTCGAAGCTTTCAAAATGGCTATCCTTCGTTATCGCGCTGAGCCCTGGCAAACCTGTGCTCTAGAAGATGTCACCAATGTGCTGATGTCTCTGCACGAGTTGGCGATGGCGCCCGTAGAGGAACCCACATCCTAACGTGGATCATTCCAGCGAGACTGAACCGAGGTAGCATAGGTCATTGCCAGAACGGCCTGTTTCATTCGATGAGCCTGCGGGAGGCCGAGAGCCTGTCGAGCCTAGACTAGGTGATCACTTCACTCTGTTCGGCTCAACGGGAGCTTTGCCGTCCCATGGTCGACCCTAACGCACCAGGCTGTGATTGGTGCGAATGATCGGAACACGACATTAGTTTCTTTTAGATTGTGGCGATCAATTCCGGTCTGGCTCGCCCCAAACATCCTGGAGAAGCCGGTACATTTTGGGGTCGTGTCTGCGCAACTCGGCGCGATCAAATGGGAAGTAATCGTTGACACCGAAATATGCTTCTGTTGCTTCCGCAAAATACTCGCGGACACTTTTCAAGCCGTAGTGCCGCTCTCGTGAGCCGTTATATCGCAACACAGACGCATATTTTGTGCTGACAACTGCTTTCTGGTAGGCTGCCAACAGTCGCTTTTCATCGTGACCCAAATGCTGATGGTGATAGGCATGCGCCAACTCGTGGAGCACGATCCATGGTTGCCCGACCGACCATTGCAGGAACGCTTCGGCATTACAGATCTCAATCGAGCCTTCTTTTTCGGGATGGAATCCATTTGCTTCCAGCCACCTCGCCGACACATGGTAACAAATACACGGATAGATATGATCGTTGTCTAACTCGACCCATAAGGGTACATGAGCAATGCGATCCAACGCACTTTTGGGCAACACTTGTTGGATTTCGTGGAGCTTAACGTCCAACCTCTGCAACGTATCAGCATGCAACTGCGGTTTCTGCTCGATCAGCCGGTGGTTGACACGGACTTTCCACCCACGCACCTCGGTAACGGCGTACTGTTCCAAGGATTCATAGTCTCCCGTCCCAGAGAAACAACTCGTCAGAATGACGTACAGCGCGGTGGTCATCACAGCATCCAGTATTACGAAATGGTAGCGCCGCATACAACATCCAAGTCGTGCGGTTTCAACATACCAACATGTTCACAGGTACCCGCCACAACGTTCGTGGGTACAGGCTCTGCAAAAGGATAGCTCAAGGGACCAAAAATGAACCTAAGCCTATGAATAATCCGAATAATCCGAATGAGCCTCATGACGATTCAGTGTGATTCGATCATTTGCTAGCGAACATTTCGGCATATTCCAGCACCCACAAGTCGATCAGCTCCGCAAAGTTATCGTGATCGGCTTCGTCTAATGCCTCGAAGTGATTACGGTTGTAGATTTCACGGTTACGCACGGTCCCTTTTGCCGCTAAATCCAACACGTGTGCGGACGAAAAAGGTCGGATCGTCATTTCCAGTCGACTATATTGGTTGTTGCGTTTGCCACCTGCCATTTCAATGTCATCGCGGCTGATGGCAGCACCCCAACCTCGTTCACCGTAAATCGTTTCGTACTGAAATCCTGGAAAATGATTTGGCAGCCGTTGCACACAAGACTCGATTTTTTCCGACAAACTGAGCCGATGCTTGGAATGCAATGATCGCAATTCGTCTTCACTGAATTGCTTGGCTGCTACTTCTTGTCGGCGCACATCACCTCGGCCATATCCGCGTTGAATGGCTCGCTGCAATCTTTCGTCAAATTCCATATTCATTTCGTGTAATTTCGAGGAGAATCGAGAAAGCCAGTACGAGTTTCACTTAGTCTGGCTTACTGAATGATAGATTATGATCTGGGCTCTCATCCACTTTCCATCCCAGCGAGGGAGCCGGTACGAACGTTATGGCCGAAGCAAAACACTTTACCATCATCGTTCGCGATGATCAGGCACCCGTCGGCTATCGCTGGTGACGCAACAATCCTACCTCCAGCTTCATAGCTCCAAACTTCTTCGCCGGTCAACACATCTAATCCGTACAACCGTCCATCGGAGGAGCCGACGAACACACGATCACCCACAATCACAGGTGAGGAGTCAACACCTCGCTTAGCTATGAATGTCCACATCTGCTCGCCATTAGCCGGATTCAATCCATAGACCCGGCGATTGCGGCTACCAATCACGACAACACTAGAGGTCACCGCTGCAGAACCATGAAACGATTGAGAATCTTCAGCATCTTTGAAGGTCCACGCCACTTCACCTTGTCGCCAATCGACGCAATAGAATCGGCCTCCGTGGGTACCAAAATAGGCATAATCCCCCTGTACAGCCGGAGTCGTTCCACTTGGACCATCCAATTCGACCGCGTCGAGCGACTCACCTGAATTCAAGTCAATCGTGTGTAATTTGGCGTCACAACCTACCAAAAAAGTTCGGCTTTCGACAATCGTAGGCGTACAACGGACTTGGTCTTCAATTTGATGTTTCCAAACCAACTCGCCAGATTCCGCATTCAAGCAATACAATGTCGCATCTTGGGAACCGACCAATACGTTGTTCTGGAAGAAATTGGCACTGGAATTTATCTCCGCCTGCGTAGCGAATGTCCACTTCAAGTCACCGTTTGTTGCATCAAAACAGTAGAAGCTTCCATCCATGTCTCCCACAAACACCCGTCCGTTCTTCACAGCTGGAGAACCCACAAAGCCCAATTGATCTTGCAACTCTTTCCGCCATAATTCCTGACCATCATCTAAACGCAGGGCCAACAACCTGCCATCGAGATCGCCGATAAAAATGACACCGTCGACAACGGCGGCTGTTGACTCGAATGCGCCGTTTTCGATTTCAACCTTCCATTGAAGCGCCAAAGACGAAGGTAACTCGCCTTGCGACACTCCCGTAGAGCAAGCATCGCCGCGAAACAATGGCCAATTACTAGGAGTCACCATCGGTGAGGCCTGCTGCACCGCCACCGTAGAGTTTTTTTTCGGTGATGTTCCATCTGATGGCTGGCAGCCGCTACTCATGTACAAGGCCACCAAAGAAAGCCAAATCCACCAAAACCGCCAGGACGCGATCATCTATAAGGCCTCCCGGTAGAGTGTCATCAAGGACGTCGCATCGACTTGCCGAGGATTAAACTGGCCTGTCCACTGCGTCGCGGCGCCATGGGACAGTGCTGACAATTCGTGCTCATGCACTCCACATTCTTCCAGGCGGCAGGCCAAACCGGCTTTTCGAACCTGCGATGCCAACCATTCCGCCAATTGATCGGCGCTGCCAGAAGACGCTGCAGACCCATTGCTGTGAGGAAGGACATCCATCAACTCACGATACCAATGGTCATGATCGCTACCGTTATAGCGAACGACGTGTGGCAGCATCAAACCGACCGCTTCCCCGTGGGGTACGCCACAACGAGCAGTCAACGGATTAGCCAGTGCATGAGCGGCACCAAGCATGGAGTTTTCGATGGCCAGACCAGCAAAACACGCACCTAGCTGCATGCCGGATCGCGCCGACAAATCCTCTGGATCATCAAGCACTTGAGGGAAATCCGCGGAAAGCAATCGCCAAGCTTCTCGGCTGAAAGCCACCGAAATCGGATTACGGCGTGTGGTAACATATGATTCGATGGCATGTGCCAGTGCATCAATTCCGGTCAGCGCGGTGACTCGTGGAGGTTGCGTCAATGTGAGATTAGGATCGAGCAGCGCAACACGAAAAGCTGCTCGCTTATCACCGCAGGCCATTTTTTCATGCGTTTTTGCATCAGAAATTAAAGCGAACGACTGGGCTTCACTTCCCGTACCAGAGGTCGTAGGGACAGCAATCATGGGCAGCATGTCCCTCGTCGCGCGACCAACTCCCCAATAGTCGTGCATCTGTCCGCCACACGAATAGAGAAAATTGATTCCCTTAGCACAGTCCATCGAACTACCGCCGCCCAAACCTACGATCAGATCAGGATGAAATGCTTGGGCTACTTCGCAACCAGTATTCACATCATCTGTTGTCGGATTTTCATGCACTCCTTCAAACACCAAGGATTCAATCCCCGACTGCTTCAAAGAATCACATCCACGCTGTGAATGTCCTGCCTGGACAATGCCTGGATCGCTGACCACAAGAGCACGACGCGCACCCAATTCGAGAGCACACTTTCCCAACGTGTCGATTTTGTGTCGACCGAACACAATGCGGGTTCGAGCTTCAAAATCGAACTCATTCATCAGGACAACATTGCCTCGAACTGATCATCCGCTACCTGATAGGCACGGGAGCGAAAGAGAAATTCGATGATATTGCCCTCATGCGGTTGTTTCCAATTCAACCGACTGGTAGGAATCGCACCAATGTTGAGACGATCGATGTGAACCGCGTTGCTTAACTGCTCAATAAATCGCGCATCTCTCGTAATGCCGCTTCCAACCAGCGTAGGACCTATCTTGTTCAACATCTCTTCCTGCGGACATTGGACGACGGTGGCGAAAGGAAACATGTACTCTTTCTTGGCAACCGCCACATCAGGGGACGTGCAGTGCACAATCATAGGCTTTAAATATGCACAACGCTCCTGCTCGACAAGTCGTTCACCAAAAGGTGCCGTCACGTCGGTGACACCGTCTTCATCCAAATCATTTTGAATCATCTCCCACACACCTTGCGCCATGGCTGGAACCGTGAACGCTGCTAAGCCAGCTTCAGGATCTTGGGGCGGTTTCACTTCAACAGGCCCCAATCGTTCGGCAAGTGCTTGAGCAATCTCCTCAGTGTGGCGCGACGCCCAAACACCCGAACAATTAATACAACTCCGCCCGCTGTTGATGAAAATACTTTCCGCCATGAGATCAACATATTGCTCCCAGTCATCAACAACGTCATCCCCGAGCAGGATCTTGGAAAAACCTGGGCCATGCGCTTGCACGCAGGGATTTCCTTGGTACTGTTCGACCGTCGGAGTTCCACCAAAAATCATACTGCGATCACAACCAGCCAAAACGGCGGCCCCTGCTTCCGGACCACCAGGATAGATTGCTATTGTTTCTGGAGGAATTCCCGCTTCACAAAACGCCGACGCGACACGGTAAGGTGTCCACGGTTCTTGGGGACCCGGTTTGAGCACCAAACCAAGCTGTAAGGGAATGACGGGTAACCAAAGTGTATGTACTCCAGGAGAGTTCGACGGCAAGACGGCTCCTAGGACGGGGGCCTGCGCCTGATAACTAACGACCACCCCCCGATCTTCCATTCCAAAACCCCGAGCAAGAATGTCTAAATGCAAACCACGAGTGAGCGCATCTAGAATCTCCCCCATGTGCTCCAGAACGAATGCATTTTTTTGCATGTTCGCACGGCACATGTGCTCGGGCAATCCAGTACTCGCAGATTGTGCATGGACAAATTCTTCGGGCGTTTGCGTACCATCACCAATAGGCAACTGGCCTTGAACGTACAAATCAGCCGCCCGACCTATTCGCTCGATCAATTCGGCTGGCCCGATCTCACGCAATACCTCACGTGCACGCGCGGCTTTGCGCATATCTCGCTGAATGATCCCACCCCCAGACTGGCTCACACGAGCAATCGACTCTCCAGTGGCAAAATGGAACACATCTTCCGTCTCCAACGAGTCATATGGCTGCCCCCAGCGCAGAACCGGAATGTTTAACACGGCAGAATTTCCCCTTAATTGTAGAAATTGACTGTGAACAAGTTTGGACTACGATACCGCGTCTCAAGCATGCATGAACCCCGTTCGTGGAACGGTCTACAGCTTAGTAAACGCCCACCGTTGTCGCTTTTGCCAAGCGGTGAAACGGCCGCACGCCACTCACACCGTCCCACGGATAGGTTTCATACGGAGGCTCCCGCTCGGCCTCATCTCTCTCGAGAAAGCCTGGAACGAAAAACTCTTTGGTAAGTGTGGTGAGTTTGACACGACCAGTTTCACCGTAACCCACCACATGGCTGTCGTCGTCAAAGTCGACGACTTCCGCAACAGCTCGCGGCTGAGGAGCGAAATAGGTTATCTTGTATCCGTCAGCGGCCGTGACTGGCTTGCTACAAGCAAGGCCCATCAATGTATTGCCATATGTCGGTGTCATGTACACGCCACTCTGCTCAGGAGGACCTCCCAATAGTTCCTCTACCGCAAATCGAGTCCACTGTGGTGTAAACTCGGTCCCACCTGAAAAAATTCCGGTGATTCCAATTTCGGATAGCGAAGTCCCCAGTTCTTCCAGCCTTAAAGCGAGCGATTCTATCAGCTTCGGCGTTCCGAACATGCAACGGACGTCATGATTCGCCGTGAGGATCGTGACGGCCTGATCCATGCAATGTCGTTTGTATTCCTCAAGATGCTCCATCCATCCCTTTTTGATCAATTTAACCACCCAACGCGGGTCGAGATCAATACAAAAACAGATCCCTCCACGAAACTGAGCAAGGTGTTCGACGGCCAAACGTAAACGGCGAGGCCCAGAAGGGCCTAACATGAGCCAGTTAGCCCCACGTGGAAAATATTGATCCGGTAATGTTCCACTAAAAAGTTCATAGTCGATTCGGAAATCATCGATCACCACTCGACTCTTCGGAATTCCTGTAGTACCTCCCGTTTCAAAAACATAAACAGGCTTATCCGCTAATCCTTTAGGCACCCAACGACGCACTGGGCCTCCTCGCAACCATTCGTCCTCGAACGCTGGAAATTTACGCAAATCGTCAAAAGATTTAACTTCGTTGAGCGGATCGAAATTGAGCTCCGATTTTTTTTCCAACCAAAAAGAACTGCCCGTGGATTCATGGAAGTGCCATTGCACGGTTTCATAGGTGTGCGCGTCCAGTTGTTCACTTGCTCGCTGGATTTTGTCTTGCAATCCGCTACCTTGCGATTCACCAATGGCTGACTGCGTATTACTTGTTTCGGGAGCATTCATCTCAATGGAAACCTTCTTTCGTGAAGGGTGTCCTGTATTGCCGAACACAGTTGGAAAACGTCACCAAAGGTGACTGATAAACTTTGACTAGTGTACGATTTTGCCCGCCAGCTCATCCCGGTGGGACCTTACCTCTCTTCATCTGGGCCGCATCCTACCAAAACACCCAAGTACAACGACTGATTATATTGTCAAACTGCACGGCTGGCAGGCAAAATACGTACAGGCATTCCATCCGAAAATAACTAACATGAGCTGGAAACACAACGGGCTGCGCGAATCTTTACCGCACATCCTTCCGTCATTTCAAGTAACGGATTCCACCAAAGACCGACTTCATTCGGCCAATGCAATGACTCCTTCCGGCTGCCCACCGGGCACTGCCATCGCAATGCGGATCAAATACTCCGTGCTGCGGACGAAGATATCTCCGCCGCCAACCGCAGGAGAAACCATGCTACGATCGCCCAGGACATTGGTTGTCGCTAGACGAAACTCGTCTGCTGATTCAATAACATCGACACGTCCTTGTTCACTTGTCGTGTACGCGAGGCCACCACTAGCTAGAAGACTCGAAAAGACATCGCCTTGAAGTCTCTGTCGCCAAAACAAGCCTCCGTGGGTCAGCCCACCACTCCACGACTTGAAACAGAAAACATCCGATCTTGATACACACCCCGGACGCGACGTCGGACCCACCACTTGGATCACGCCAAAAAACATGAGCCTGGGTTACGTCGCCGCAGCCACCTGGGCGTATGGCAAGTAAAGGACCATTAGGATCAGACGAATGCCACGATTCGCCATGAGCTCCCGCCATGTGAATCAGCTCGCTGGTATTGTCGCGGAACTCCGGCGAGACGTGAAACTGGCAACCAAACAATAGCACCGCCGTGGGTATAGCCGTCAGCGCTTGTCGGCATGCCCGAACAACAACCAATGTGTGTTGCGGGCGAGTCAATCGCATGACCATCCAGGCATCAGCCTACACGACCGAAGACCGAGTCCAGAAAAAAAGGCAGGTGGGACTGAGGTAAGGCTCAGGCAGGAGAAATCTGAAAGTCTCTCAGCTTCCCAAAAACGGGAACCAAAACTTGAGGCCGCGTCCCATCACGGCCTCAGCATGTCCAGCTACAAATCTATAGGTCCCACAAAACAGCATCCTCTGTGTCAACACTTGGCAGACAATATCCTGAGTCGAAGTGGCTGCCGGCCGCCTGTAGGACCACTTGTTATTTACTCTTTCTCTTCCGCTTCGTCTACCACATTACCCAATTGCGATAAGACTTGTAAGACTCCATTCAAATGCGCTAAACGTGGACCGTAACGATCGACAAGCTCGTTCAACAAGTACTCGCTGTCAACAATTCCATCACCATTGTCGTTCACTTCTTCAGTAACGCCACGCAGGTATTCAGTCTGAGCCTGACTTAACCACTCGGCCGCGCGACGACAATCCCTTGCCAGGTGCGGGTTCGCCTGCTTCCACTGACCTAACTCGTTTAGACGTTGTTTTTGGGTTGCTCCCATTTGGGTAACAAGCTCTTCCATGAGTTGGTTCTGTCGGTCTTGTGCCGAAAGAATATCTCGCAATAAGGCAATGACTTCGGTATGAACCGCTTCAGGATCATTTCCTCGATTCGGTGCCGAATTAGGAGAAACATCATACTGAGTGAATATAGGAGGGACTTGCCTGGGATCGTCCGCCATGTCGGTACAACTCCTCGAGCTTGGAAAGATAAATTTAAAAGATGCGATACGCTTGGGCGATCTAGAAAGGTCCCAGACCGTACAAAACGTGACTGATGATTGTGCCGTCGTGGTGCGCCTTGCGCGCAGTATGCGGGGGACTGTCGTCTGGAACCTAGTTTGATACATACACTAATGGAAGTGGAAGTGCAGGGATTCAGTATAAGCCACCGAATAACCCCCGTCGAGCCACCCAATAAAAGATGTCCCTAAAACTTTCTCCATTTTCTAGCATACCGTTGCAGCTGGGCACGCAATGTGGAAATCAGGCCGTCCTTGCTAGCAGCTGTCTGACAAACCGTGTAGCTGGTCCTAAAGTCTCCATTCGTTACAGCCCGATGAGACGAATGCGGCCATGGCTTCTCGTCTCCTCGTCCGCCGCAGACCTCGCGACTCACGCCCTGCTGATGATCCCCAGCTTTGCCGCCTCAATACCATGACCTCTTCTCGTTCCAAATTGTTGCCAGACATAGGCTTCATGACGGTTGTTGAGTCGACCGAACATGGTTTTTTCGGTGGTTATCTGGTGCTTAACCATACGGGTCGTCCGCTCGAATTTCATTGCACAGCACCCGTACGGCCGAACCGCGCCCAAGAAATCTTGTACGGACCTACCCTAAAACCGTATTTGATCGGTGAACAAATTGGGCAAACACTCTGGTCTCAGACAAAGAATCCACCAAGTGTCATCTGCACGGATATGCCCGAAATCCTTCACGTGCGTCAGTTTAGCAAGTGTCCTATCGCTCTTCTGAAGACAAATCCAACAGCTGCGGAAGCAGAACCCAGTTCTGTATCCAGCAGCAGCCGCTTGGACCCACCCCATCCTGACACAAACGCACCGATGGGAATTTCTCTTTGCACTTTCCACACCGGTGACTACACGCTGTCCGTTGCGGAAAGCTATCGAGAGGACGAAGCTGTTGTGCAGGAACAGTATCGTCTGCTCGGAGACGGCTTTGACCTGTTCGAACCGTTCGATCGTATCCACCATGCCATCCAGGAAGCTCAACAACAGTGAGAAACCTGACTGTGGATCTTGAATTGCGGGCATCCCTCGTGGCAACGGGATGGCAAACAGCTCTGTTCCGCAAACCGTCTATTTCGCTAAGCTCTCCAGCAGTGCAAATCTCGATTCCCGACGTGGTGTCGATTCCTTTTGGTTCGCATTCGATTCCCGTTCGGAGTTTTGATTTTGGTGACGAAGGCGATGTATCTAGCACCGCACCGCGTACAGGCAAACGAAAGCTGTCAGGTCTGGCCACCAAAACTCCTCTCCTACCTCAAGCCAGAGGCAACAGCACGCGCTTGCAAGCTCCTCACGACGTGATCAAACTCAAGGATCGGCTCTTTTATGCACTGCAGCCACCTCTAGAAACCATTTTTTCGTCCAAGTCGCTGGAGTTCCCATTTCCACCTTTTCCCTATCAGATGGAAGGGGTTGCTTTCCTTTTCACGCGACAAGCGGCCATGCTGGCTGACGAAATGGGTTTGGGCAAAACAATGCAAGCCATCACGTCGATTCGGCTGATGGCCTACTCAGGTGATTTGAAAAACGTTTTGTTAATCTGCCCCAAGCCGCTGGTCACCAACTGGCAACGTGAGTTCCAGCTGTGGGCACCAGAACTGCCTGTGACAATCATTGAGGGTAACGGTCGAAAACGAGAATGGCTTTGGTCTATGCCAGAGCAACCGATCAAAATTGCCAATTATGAGTTGGTCGTACGTGACGCCCCCTTCCTCAAGGAAAACGATTTAGAATTTGACTTGGTTGTTTTGGATGAAGCACAGCGCATCAAAAACCGCTCCAGCGCAACGAACCGTGCTGTGCGGAGCATCCAGCGCAAGCGAAGTTGGTCACTGACAGGCACCCCCATCGAAAACAGTGCGGACGATCTATTCAACATCTTCGAATTCCTACGACCGGGCGTGCTCCGAGGTGAGTTGACGCCACGTCGACTCCGTCTCGCCACACAGGACTATTTACTGCGTCGCACAAAAGACCAAGTCCTCGACGAATTACCTCCTAAACTGTTCCGTGATGCTCAGTTATCACTCAGCTCAGCACAACACCAGTCGTATACACTGGCGGAAAAAGAGGGGGTGGTGCGGTTGGCGGGGCTGGGAGGCGAAGTCACGGTGCAGCACGTCTTCGAACTTGTCTTGCGTCTCAAACAAATCTGTAACTTCGATCCGGCCACTGAAGAAAGTCCTAAACTTGATCGGCTGCAGGCAGACTTGGAAGAGGTGGCTGCCAGTGGAGCCAAGGCCATTGTCTTCAGCCAGTGGGTCCGCACACTACGCCGACTGAAGAAAAGATTGCATGCTTACCACCCTTTGGAATACCACGGCAAGATTCCTCATCGAGATAGAGACAAAGTGTTAACCGCGTTCCGTGACAACTCGGAGCATCAAGTCCTGCTGATGACGTATGGCGCCGGGAGTGTTGGACTGAACCTGCAATTTGCCAATTATGTCTTCCTCTTCGATCGCTGGTGGAATCCGGCTGTCGAAGATCAAGCCATCAATCGTGCTCACCGTATCGGCGTTGCTGGTCCCGTAACGGTAACACGCTTCATCACATTAGGTACCATCGAAGAACGAATTGACGAGATCCTTCAACAAAAACGAGAGCTCTTTGAAACCGTCTTGGCCGATCGCGAATCACCACCTTCGCTCGGACTATCGCAGGACGAAATATTCGGCCTATTTTCCCTCCCGAATCCGATCAGCGGACAGCACGCTGCCTAGTCCTGGTTGGGACTGAATCTGTCGACCGCTCCATGTCCTACGGCAACGAACTGGCTTTGTCGGTAAAACATTCCGAGAAAGAGACAACCCGCTAGCCACAAACAGAAGGCGGTCGGTTCGGGAATGGTGCTTGCAGCACCATAAAATCCCGGTGAAAAATTCGCCGACAACAAGCCAAAATCGGTCATGTCTATGTCGTTGTCATTGTCAAAGTTCCCTTCGATCCATTCATTCGGTAGTGATAGCCCATTCGGATCAAAGTTGTCCATCAGAATATTGTAGTCGGTAATATCAATGTCGCGGTCACCGTCTACGTCGCCGTCCATGGCCAACAGATTCTCAACTTCCACACTCGTTCGGGTATAGTTCACATTACGGAATAGGCCGTTTCCCTGGTGACTGCGAAACGAACCGTTTACATCCACGAACGTCGGCGTCAACGGAATTGCATCATAAGACACATCGTCAAAAGTGCCGACTACCGAGTCGGCGATTAAGATGTCAAATTCGTCCACCGTACCACGTACGGCCGGGTCCACGTAAGGAGCAATCGGCTGCATGGCCAGCGATCCAGCCAACGTCGCGTTACCTGTTACCAACAACGCGTCGTATTCGGTACCAGGCAACGTACCCCCTAGCTCCACGACCCACTCACCTCTGGAAGTCTGCTCGAAATCCACCACTTTCGCCAATCCGGGCGAGGAACCTACCAATACCAAACCCGAATTGATGACATCAATCCCCATGGCAGCACCATCGAGCAACTGGAGTGTCGAACCGTTTAACACAATCATTCTTCCGGCACCAACAAAATTTGCACCCGACTCCACCTGAGCTGAACCATCAATATGCAAATCGTCCTCAATCAAATTGTTACTGGGAGACCCAAAGAGCTGATTGGGAGAGACGATTGTAGCGGCCGCACCAGAATGAACCCTCAACTGGCTGGCTTGCCGGAATGCTGCGACCGCTGCTGTCCCACCATTCATGCTCACCAACCCTTCGTTGTTCAGCCTCCGTGAAAGCATACGAAACGCAAAACCGTCACCCACATTCAACGTCCCTTGAAATACAGAAATGCCCCCTGCTGCCGTCACTTCCACATCACCATTCACCGCATTAATCACACCACTGTTTAAAGAACCGTCCAAATCGGGAATGGCCACCGTATCCAAGGTCAAAGTACCTCCCATAGCCGTCAAGGTTGCCGAGTTGTCGAATCCGACCGTTTGAATGGTGCCGAATCCGGTCGTCAACCCACCGTTGGTAATCTGCGCACCAGACACCGTCCCACCACTCAGTTGTAACTGATCCGCCAAGCTGGTGTTCCAGGAATTGGTAATCTGCAAATTGCCATCTGTATCATTGGTTCCAATAACCCCGAAATCAATCAGTTCGCCGTTGACTGACAAAGTTCCGTTGTCGGCCAACACCACAGACCCATCCTTAAAGTGGGCTCCCGTATTTATGTCGCCAAAGCCTACCAGGCTACGACCGGCATCGATGCGCAGGGTACTTCCAGCCGGCCCATTCACGGTGCCACCACCAATGGTATTGGCATCCACCAGGTCGCCACCGGTCAAAGCGAGGTTTGAGGTGGCATTCAATAGATCCACTGTTCCTGTC
>JAKVBZ010000399.1 GCA_022448645.1 Pirellulaceae bacterium | reverse complement strand
CTCGTGACAGAACCGCTCGACGAGCGCATCCACATCCGCCTCCGGCTCCCAGGCCAACCTGCCCCTGAGCCAGTAATTGATCCCCAGTGAAGCCCAGGCGTTCATTCCCTCGATGTTGAAACCCCACCCCCCTACGCTTCTGAAGAACGCGAAGTCTTCGCTGATGCGGCGGGAGGCCCACTTGGGAGACTGCAGATGGTCCCAACCGTGCGGGTCGTATTCATACTGAATCGTGCCAACTGAAATCTCCGACCATTTCTTGATGACTTTCGCATGTCTCTGGCGATTCGGGCATTTCGGGTCCGTGTACGAGTGAAGTGGGCACTGGCCGAGTGGAGC
Source organism: Pirellulaceae bacterium (assembly GCA_022448645.1). The sequence continues at coordinate 1,346 of JAKVBZ010000399.1, read as the reverse complement.
GATCTGAACATAAACATTGTCCCACTTCTCGTAGGTGGCGACCGGGGTTCTGAACCTGTTGGCATACGCCATCGTGCCGATCAGAATATCGGGGTTTGCCTGCTTGACCTTCCTGGCCAGCTTCTCAACGAACCCGAACCACACATCGGCAATGTCATAACGCCCGTTACCTTGAATCTCACCGAGACCGCCGTAGTTCAATCTGAGCGATTCAGGTTCATGGCACAGTACGGTGGCATCCTCAGGCGACAAGCCGAAACAATGCATGCCCGGGTTGCTCTCGAACAGCTCAACAATGGTTTTTGCTGATTCCTCGATCGCCTCCGTGGATGAGGGACATGGCAAGAGCCTGTTGCGACTGCCGTCTTCATTCAGGGCATAGAGTTCCGGCCTGGTTTCAAAGTACTTCTCCGGGGGAAGCAGCCTTTGGGCCGTGTTGTCACTTGGATCCTGCAGCCATTTGCTGTTCCAACGCGCATTAACGTAGAAGTGTCGATGGCTGAAACGGTTGCGGGCTTTCCAGACCGTCAACTCTCTTTCGTCCTGCTGGGTAAAGGCCAGATGCCCGGAATACCAGAGGTGACGGACCCGGAATGCGGGGCGACGTGTCTCGCTTACCGGTGGAACACGTATCGTGGGCAGATTCGGCAGAATTTCGCCCTGCTGTCCTGGAAAGTACCAGCGGCAACCAAGCGAATCCAGAAACCCATAGACCGCATGATAGTTCCCCTGATAAGGCTCCGTCTCATTGCCGACAAGAATGAGATACCTGTCATCCGCCACGATGACGTATCCTTCTTCATCGAATCGGTTCGTGAATCCACTGGGAATATCGATCCCCGCCTCATCGAGGACAGGCTTGGCGGCGGATTGCCCCACCAAGATGACGGCCTCTTCGCCACCCGCCTCCTGCCGTACCGGGATGACGGCACCGGATACCTTTTCCAGGATTCCCTGCAGGTGGGTCGCGGCACCCGTCGCCGTCGGTGTTGGATCGTCGCCCACAACGATCACCGACAATGCCTTGCCGTCTCTGGTCAATGTCAGGTCGGCAACGGCCACTGCACTCACGAGCATCGACACGAGAAAGGCACATATTTTAGAATAACGCATCTCGATCATTGTTCACCTCTAACTGTTGAGTTCGACTCTTGTCCCTTTCGCGGACCTCCTTCCTACCGAACTTCTTTTTCGACCACAACTCACTTGGTCTTAGCACACATGAGTGCATCCTCATCTCATTGCTTCGATCCGGTCGAGACGAATGTCGCTGAACACCGCTTGGCCGGCTTCAATAATTAATTCGATGGCTCCTTGCTCGGGCATGGGGTCGTCTCCAAACACCG
>JAKVBZ010000398.1 GCA_022448645.1 Pirellulaceae bacterium | reverse complement strand
CCTATTTCTCATTCTGAAGTTGTACATTCTTGTTGCCGCAGGACTCTTGTTGCCACAGGACTCTTGTTGCCACAGGACTTGCACCGCCATCGTGCAAACATGGATAACAAATCCGCTACCACCCTCCTACCAGAGACTTGTCACCCTTACACGGTCTTTCCAACCGATCGTGCATTCCGTCTCACCAAGCATGGTGACTTTACGGGATACGTTGGCCGAAAGTTGTATTCTCGTTTAGCGTAAAGATTACTCTTAATGGCTCAGGGAATCAACTCTTGCGGGAAACCAATATTCGGTAGAAACAAACGCCAAAGCATATCATTCCGGCCAATGAACATTCAGTTCCGACCGACCCTTGTATTGATTTTGGTGTTCAATCTTTTCCCATGGATGCTGGCTCGTTCGGCCTACGCGCAGTGAACCATTGGAATCCAAATCGTCAGTTATTGGAACCATGAAGACACAGCCTATTTAGTCCCCGAGATTGCGCAACAAGCCGTAGACGGAGGGGAGGGGATTTAAACCAAACGCTCCATAACTGTGCCTAATCCCTAACCGAACCATTGCCAACCTGATCGACCATGATGAGAGCACGCCAGGCGTTCCGTACGATTTCCAGCGAGGCCTGTCGACAAGACCAAGATTGCACAGTGTCGGGCAGCAAAGCACGAGAAACCTTCTCAGAAGGAGGGCAAAAAGTGCACCTGAGCTTGTGTTTCCGAACAAATCTGAATGACCAAGGAAGAAACCTGCAGATGAGTCTGAGAAACCCACTCTAGTCGAGAGGGTTTGTCTACATCTATAATGGTGATCCACACCGATCAGGCTTCGTGACGATCACAGCGAGGTCTCGTCTTCTCATTTGGCCCGACCCCAGCCCTCCAGGTACCACAGCATGCGATCAACTCACCTTTTCGTCTTGTTCCTGTTGTCGATCGTGTTACCCGTCGGCTATTCGTCAAATGCTGATGACTCGCAGCCGCCTGTCAGCTTCCGCCTCACCAAGGAACGCTCACTCGATCCATACGGTGGTATCCCTTTCTGCGTCGATCTGGATCGGAACGGCGTTGTCGACGTACTATGGTTGCAATCGGCAGGCATGTTTTACTCTAAGGTCTTCAACGTACAGCCTTGGGAAGACCGGCATAACGACGCGGAACGCCAACATTTTTGCCTGACGGCTACGCGAGCGGACGGTACCGTCATGTGGCAAATGGGGAGCCCGTGGCAGGGCGAACGGCCCTTTGTTACACATAGCGCCGAACGATCGATCGATATTGCCGACATTGACGGTGACGGGCAACTGGAAGTTGTCTGCGTCAAGCTTGGGCATATCTTGATCATCGATGCTACCACTGGGCACGTGGAACGATCCGTCGAGGCACCGGCGGACAACGCCCAAATCGTTGTCCTCGGAAGACGTTCACCTAGGAGTCAAAACAAATCGGCCAGCCTTCCACAACCGTCTGCCAAAGATGGTCCCTCACACTCAACGGCCTCAGAGGCACGCCTCAACGACCAAGATTACGAGTGGAACATACTTGTCAAGAACGCAGAGTCATCTTATCCAGGGTTCGAATATGCGAATCCAATTTGGTGGTATGATCCCCAGCTGAAGCGAATCAAAACAGTCTCCTATCTGGGAGCAGGTCACGCTCCGCAGGCTCGCGATTTAGACCGCGACGGACTGGACG
>JAKVBZ010000397.1 GCA_022448645.1 Pirellulaceae bacterium | reverse complement strand
AAGGACCCCTCGATTAGGATTCTCGATGCCATCCTTTCGTGAATCTGTGGCCCCCCTGCCAACGCCCACGTATCGCACGGAGTTTCAAGAAGAGGCGGGCGTTGCTGTGTTTCGCGATACATGGGGTCCCGATGCCACGTATCTGATGTTGATGGCTCAGAACCGTCCCGTGCGCGGGCACAATCAGGCGGACCAGGGCAGTTTTTTCTTATACGCCAACGGTACGTACTTGGTTGTCGACCCTGGATACGGCGCTGCTTATGCTCGCGACCCAGACGCTCGCGGATACATTCTCGGAGGGAAGTGGAACTGGATCACATCCGCTCTTGGACACAGCGGAGTCACGGTCGATTCCGTTTATACAGTTGAGGAGGCTCCCCGCGAACAATTGATGAAAGCAATTCACCCGCGTATGGACATCCATTCGTTCACCGTTGATCCAGATCCGGGCTACCTTCGTCAAACACTTGCGGCGCGTGATGTCGATTACGCGATGGCTGAAGTTATCTACGAGGAAAAAGCGGCGACTCTGCAGCGCGGCATTGCCTTTCCGCGACACCGTTACTTTGTGTTTGAGGATCAGCTCGAGGCCTCTGATGTGCATCAATACGGATGGCAGCTTCATTTGGGAGATTCCGCTACCGGTACGATGACACACTCAGATGATCGTTACCATTGGACAACTCAGAATCCCCGAGGCGAGGATGTGAGCCTAGAGATCCTGATGCTGGCGGGCAATCGAAATGTCAACATCTACGACAACGGGCCCACGAATGTTACCGGGTACGATTTTTCCACAGTGTACGATCACACTTACATTTTGGCCGATGAGCATGCCGAAGATACACGGTACGTAACATTACTGAACCCACATGCAACAAGTGACGGCCCCATGGAGGTGGACACCCTCTTGGATGGGCGTGTCTGGAAAATCACGCACTCGCCTGACGAGTATGATTTAATCGTAAGCCAGTCCACCAATGACCAGATCTCCGTCGACGGTATCACCACCGACGCCCAGTTTCTCGTGGCGAGTATCGACCGCATCGACGGAACATGGCGTTTACGTAGCGTCTTAGCCCGTAACGGCACCCAGGCAAAGGCCGATTATGAGGAGCAAATCGAGTGGCAGATTCCCGCTGATCGACTCCTCCATTACGAATCTGATTTTCGCCCGCCAGGAAAGCCATTTCGACGAACTCGAACCACTCTGCGGGGATAACGGTGAACGGTTCCCCGCCCTTTCTCGAAACGATCACCCAAAATCTACCGTCGGATCTCAGTAAATTCACGCACTTGTGCCGTCAGCGCTATTTCCGTCGGGAGCCGTTCCATCGAACTTGCACCGTAGAAACCGTCAATCTGCGGCACGTTTTTCAAAACGTATTCCGCGTCTGGTGGCATGGCGATCGGACCACCGTGACAGAGCACGAAAATGTCTTCTCGAACCTCCTTAGCAGCGTCCGCAATTTCTCGGACCCGGGGCAGGCAATCCTCCAGGGTGAGCGCGGTCTGCGCACCGATGGTGCCACTCGTTGTCAGCCCCATATGCGCGACAATGATATCCGCGCCAACCTTGGCCAACTGGCGAGATTGTTCCGCATCAAAGGCGTAAGGTGTTGTGAGCAGATCCAATTCGTGCGCAGCGGCAATACAATCAATCTCAAGTTGGAACCCCATCCCAGTTTCTTCCA
>JAKVBZ010000396.1 GCA_022448645.1 Pirellulaceae bacterium | reverse complement strand
GCGACGAATGCGTGGTTGTAATTCGAAGTGCGACACTTGATGAGTTCGCCGGCTCGCGAGCCAACGATAGATAAAGGCAATCAATTAATGGCAAGTACAAGTAAGGGATATCGAGCCGAGTTTAATTGCAAAATCCAAAATCGACAACAAACCTGCATTCCACGATTCACGAATTTGATCAATAATGAGTTGCTTTGGGAGTCCCCTGACGATGATGCGACGGAAGGCCACTTTGAGTGATAAACGGTCTTGGCAAGTCGCTCGTTTCGTTTTCCTGATAACGCTTGCCTGGCAGTCAACTGTCATTGCGCGCACGCGGGATGAACTGTTCGGTCCTGGAAGCACCAACTTCTGGTCCAGTCTCGACAACCGCGTCAGCCTCCTGCGACGAAAAGTCCCCCTGCGCGACGCGGTTCAACGCTTTGGTGATTCCAATCGGCTGAGTATTTTTGTGGACCGACGGCTTGATCCAAGCTCTCCGGTCGACATGATTGCCGAGAACAAAACCGTTCGAGAAGTCCTCGACGAATTTGCCGCTGCTAACGGTTGGGCGGTCAGCTACCTCCCTCCCATCGTTTATCTGGGCCCACCAGAGACCACGACGGAATTGGCCACGTCTCTCTATCGACAACATCAAATTGTGCAAGAAATGCCACTCAAACGGCGTCGAGCACTGACAACTCAATCCCCACGGGCTTGGGAGCGACTTACAGAACCTCGAAAACTCGTTTTTCAATGGGCGGCCCAGCACCAATTAGAAATAACCGGGACAGAACAGATTCCTCACGATCTATGGGACGCTTTTCAGCTACCCAAAACGGATATTGTTTCGGCCCTATCGATTGTGCTGGCCGGTTTCGACCTCGGTGTCCAAGTCAAGTCAACCGGTGAAGCGCAAATCGCTCCGCTCCCCAAGAATCAATCGTTTCAAAGAGACTATCGAATCCCCAACACACGACGGCAGGAACTATCATCGTGGCTCGGCCGTGCTGACACGGCAAAAGTAAAAGTGCGGAGAAACCAGGCCATAGTCGATGGCTCTCTCGAACAACATCGCATGTTCTTTGATTGGCTCACCCGCGACAGGATGCAGCGACCTTCGCACCGCCAAGCAACGCGTAAGCGGTTCACACTGGCCGTCCAGAATGAACCGTTCGAAGTCGTCCTTAGTAGTGTCGCGAAACAACTAGAATTGGATCTTGTCTGGCGGCTCAACAACCCCGAGATTCGTCAAACGCGTGTCTCCGTCAGCGTTACGGACGGGACGCTGGGCGATTTACTTTCGGCCATTTGCGATCCAGTCGGCGCGGACTACTTACGTCAGCCTAGCACGATCATCATCACCAACGGTTCACTTCGAACAAACGACTAAGCCAAGGCTTTTTCGAGCGCCTCTTTCACACCGCCCGTGATTTTCCCTTTGAACATCATTGCCGAAAGAGGAATCTCGCCATCCAATACGACTTTGTCTTCTTCGATTGTCAACTTGCCCTTGATCGCGATACCGAAAGTGGAAAAAGCATAATTCAAGGTGTAGCCGTCCCAACCGCCATCAACTTCGCCAATTTGCCCCTTGTACTTTTCCTCAATCTGCTTGAGAAATCCTTCCAGTCGCTCCTTGGCAGCTTGTTGTCCCAAGTTGTGAGGGACTTCGATCGAAAACGATGGCATCGGATACACCTCAAAGGAAATAGC
>JAKVBZ010000395.1 GCA_022448645.1 Pirellulaceae bacterium | reverse complement strand
CCATTGTTTTCATTGATCTTCTCCCTGTTAGGTTGATGCGAACCGGGCGCCAAAGCCGCTTGGGCGTCGCGGCCTTTTGTCCGGCCCTCGCAAGAACGCCTTCCTTTCGCGATGCCGATCCGAGTACCAACCATAGTAGCGAATCACGTGTTCGTTTTTCGAAGTGAGTATGACGTGGCGAGTCCCATAAAATGTTCCTTTGCTGACATACGACATCCGAAGTCTTTAGTCAGAAGCAACTTAAGTGAGCGGCATGTCATCTAACGAGTTTTTCCCTAAATGCCGGAAAACGGTGAGGGGACCTAGGTTGTTGGGACGGCAAATAGGTGGCCAAAAACGGCCAACCGTGCCCACCGACTCCGTAGAAGATCACGAGCAAAACGGACTCAACGTAACGCACTCTTCATACACATTGTGAACACACATCTAACCTGCTTCGGTCCGACACACAAATGTGTTTGACTTAAGGCGAGCTAATGACATTTTTCACGATTAGCTCGCTTTTTCGCAACGTCACGAGGCTGAGTCAGGCGATTGTGCCGCTGTGGCCTTTTCTTGACGGCTCGCGGTTCCCATCGGCCTGGACGATTTCGAACTCGGTGATACGCGATGGCTTTGAGCTTCGCGTCTAACAGAGGTGCACATTGGTGCGACTCGGCTGCTACGATTTTCGGTGCAAATGAAGTTACGGTTTGCTTGGTGCCTTTGGAGCTGACTTCGCGTGGCTCAATTTGTTTTCGTTTGGTGCTACAGCCATCACTGTGCGAAGCAGGTTATACGTGAGTAGGTGGGTCCAAACTTCTTTAGGGACTATCTCTGGCGTCTTGCAGCGCAGGACATCCATTTGCATCGCCTGCTTGATAGACCGAATGTCGACAGCTGTGGTCATCACTCAGGACTTGCGATAAGAATCCCCAGATCGTCACGAGTGGATTAAAAACTCGATCTCGGAATTACTGATCACTGACTGATAGGAATTTTGATTTACGGCAGTCTACCAGGGAGGGTCCCTTCCTAAAGAGGTGAGCGATTGTGCCATTTTAGCCAGAATGGGAACCTGGTTGGGTGAAAAATGCAGGCCGACGCACGCAAAATACGAGGCGATCGCACGGCTTGGCACATCGTCCCCATGATCGAGAGAATAAAACGGTTAAGACGGACTACTATTTGTCGAATGCGCATCCTGACACCAGGCGGTCGGAGTTTGCGCGTGTGGCCAAAACCGAACAACGCATCGAAGAGTGTATCAAACGTGCGGAGGGCGAAGCGGGTCTTGCCGACTACGAGGTTTGTAATTGGACGGGATGGCATCACCACCAAATCATATCGCTCATCGCCACATGGTTTTTAGTGAAGGAAGCACAACGGGGAAAAATGGACACCTGCAATCACCGTTCAATAAATCCAGGAAGGAATCTCGCTGATCCTCAACCGCGTATCCAGATGCGATTCCAATTGCCGAATTCAGTGGGGACGAGAACAGCGTCAGATCCGAAACGAGCTTGCTCGCCTGTGTCATTGGAAGCGGCATAACAAGTTGGCACCATGGAACCTAAGCAAGAGACAAATTTAAAAGAGTCGAACTAAGCTGTTACAAAAACGGTGGAATTGAGTAAGCGTCCGGCGAATCCATGCTGGCCAACCTGATAGGCTGAGGTCATTGGTTGTCAGTTGAAGGATTTCTGGCGATTCCCTC
>JAKVBZ010000394.1 GCA_022448645.1 Pirellulaceae bacterium | reverse complement strand
GATCGTGCGTTCACGAGTTTCCCAAACCGGGCGTCGAACCGTGTAGTTGACGGTTCGAGTGCGATTCTCGCGGACATAGTTGACTGTCTTAACCTGTCGTTCTTCGTACACGGTCTCGTACTGATTTCGATAGGCCGTGTAGGTCTCTGGAACAGAGATGACGCGTTTGCGCGTCACCATGACGGTGCAACTGTCGCTATTGTCAGCGGCAATTTCGCCGTCACTTACTGTAACGCCGCTCATATCTGAGCTACAGCCACAGGAGCTGTAGTTGACGGCGCCGCAATACGCGGCGCTCGCCACGTTCGTCGACGCTGTGGTCAATAGGACCACCAGCATCGACAATCCGAAACGCGTGCTCATCTTACGATCTCCTCCACAATGTCTCACTAACCGGGAATCTAGTCTGGCGATGTAATCAACATCTGCCTTGAATTTGGTCTCCGTACTCCTCTCACGCGTTGCCTTGGCTGACTTACAGGTGGTAGCCAGCAGTGCTTGATATGGAGAGAAAGCTGACAGGGAGTAGCATCGACAGTGCAGGCAGTTTGGGGGCAGAGAAACAGGTGGGTTAAATGCAAGTTTTGAGTAAAGATGGCCTCATAACTAGAACCAGAGATTTGGGGGTTATCTGGCGATCGCAAATAGATCATCTATCAGGGGTTTTGAGGGGACTGGTGGTTTTGTCCTAAATCTCAGTGAGATTTCGACTTACATACGATTCCGTGGACTTGATCGAGCATTCGCCGCCCGCCTCAATCTGGCGTAATCGTTGTGATTGGATGTATCCCAATCCGATGTGCGGCTGGGCGGGATAAATCGACTCCGAGTTGTGACCCCATTTAAAACAGGGGGCCGCATTGCAGCTATGCTATCAACGCCCGGTGACCGGCGATTAGAGCATCAGGAGCGGCAGATGGTTTTGTGATGGTCAATCGTCGGCTGAGAGCCCCATCATTCGCGACCTAAGCCACGCGAATCCGATCTTAGGTTGTATAATCCATCAAGGCAGAAAGCTGGGCGCCTGGCGCGCTCCGTGCTGGAGCACCGGCGAAGCTGCTTGGGGACACGAGTTAGTGATCGGATGAGTCAATCCAATCGAAATTCACGCAACGCTTCCGACTCGGGGGTGCCACAGGCGGTTGTGAGTCGCCTGAGTCTGTATCTTCGCGAACTTCAGCACTTGGTGCGGGAGGGTCACGAAACAACAAGCTCCACGCGGTTGGGCCGGCTGCTAGGCTTTACTGATGCGCAGGTTCGCAAGGATCTCGCCTATTTTGGGCAGTTCGGACATCCGGGCGTTGGATACCGGACGCTGGAACTGATCACCGCGATCAAACGAATTCTCGGGACGGACAAGTCTTGGCCTGTGGCGCTCGTAGGTATCGGCAATCTGGGGCGTGCATTGATCGGATACCGTGGATTTCACCAACAGGGGTTTCAGATTGTTGCCGCATTTGATGCGGATCCTCAGAAGCTTGAAAGTGATTTTGACGGAATACCTGTGTATGCGATGGGCGAACTGCCAGGTGTCGTCCAAGAGTTTGGGATTCGCTTGGCGGCATTGGCCGTTCCCAACACGGCGGCCCAGGAGGTCGCGGATCAGTTGGTGGCTGCGGGACTACGGGGAATTCTCAACTTCGCGCCTGTGACTCTTTCCCTGCCCGCTGACGTGCAAATTGTTGCCGTTGATCTTGCCATCGAACTCGC
>JAKVBZ010000393.1 GCA_022448645.1 Pirellulaceae bacterium | reverse complement strand
GCAAGTTGTCGGCATTGTTGTCAAAGCCTGCATCGATGTTGTCGAGCGGCAATTGGTCGAGCAGAGAGAAGTCTGTCCCAAAGACATCGTTTACGGTGTTTTGATACTCGACTCGATTCAACCGTTTCAGCATGCCCGGTTTTTGCTTTTCCGCGAGCACCTGCAGTTGATTACCTAAGACCTTGAGCAGAGCCTTGGACTGGTCGACTTCTGGGTGTTCCGCTGCCTCTTCCGGCGGCATCTCACCACTTTCGATCGCCGCATAAATCTCCTCCAACAGGCTTGCATCCGCCCATCGCTGCAAGTCAAGCTGGTCGAGGCGAAGGCCGGCTTCCGACGTTTCCTGCCCATGACAGGAAATACAAAACTTACCGAAGAACTGTTGTGATTGCTGACGATCATCCGCGTTACAACTCGACGCACGAGTTCCGACGATCAGCGACAGCAAAAGAACAATACTCGTGATCTTGTAACGCAACATAACTTTATAGCTGAATGATATTCTTACTATTGCCGAACTGTTCTCGCTGGATGCCGAATTTCTGGAGTATCGACAGATAGATATCGCAAGTCGTCTCGCCTTTACGCATGACATGGCCACCGTGATTCGCGAACTTTCCGCCCGCGACGAGCACTGGGATTGCATTCCCGTTATGAGGTCCCATTTTCTGGCTCACACTATTGTTACCGGTAGCGACGGTAACAGTTTCATCCATCAGCGTTCCGCCGGACTCACCTTTTGTCGTGGCGAGTTTACCGTAGAAGTTGGACAGCAGTGAGAAGAACGACGAGTCATACTTCGTCAGGCTGGTGCGTGCTTCCTCGGTTTTTGGCACGTTGTGCGTGGTGATGTGATGGTCATTATCGAGCCCCACCATATAGAAATTGACCACCCGCGTGATATCAAACTTGAACGCCTTGTAGATCATATCGAATGCAATGCCGCGTTGAATCTGACGTGGGTTTTCCAAGAATCGTTTCTTATCAACGTCGGTAGCAAGGAAGTTATTCTCGAATTGAGGTGCGACGGGGAATTCGACATCCTGACGAGGATTGCTCAGCCACTCGATCGACTTATTGAGTTCCTGTTCCGACTCACGCAACGCCGCAAAATACTCCTCCAGTCGCTCGCGGTCTCGGCCCGAAACGCGCGTCATCAGAGCCTTCGCTTCTTCGAGAGAACCATCAAGGACACTCTTCTTGTGGGCCAGCAGTCGTTCCTCGGTTTTTCTGTCGGTCTTGGCAAAGAGAGTTTCGAAGAGCAGCCTAGTTGATTGAATCGGCATCACAGGCAGCCTGTTTCGCCACGATGCAACGATGTGGTGATGAGCATGGCTGATGAAAGTGACGACATTTCGTACGCGGGTCAGGTGGCCAATGTGGTCCGCAACAATCTGGTCCAGGGAGTCCGGGTTTGTTGTGGTATTCCCGACAAAGCACTTATGGTCGCGGACATGGTCTCCACCGAACTTCATTTTCGAGTAGAGCGTAAAGTGTTCTCGATGCTTCTTCAAAGGCTCCATGTGCTCGCTGAATGTGTAGTCGGCACCATCGGTTTGCGGTAACACGTCCGTGAAAAAACCGTAGCCCATACTGACACAGAAAAGCCGCTTGACCTCAGCTTGTTCTGGAACGAGGCGATTCTGCCCAAAGCTCTCCAATGCCGGCAAGAACAACACACAGCCAGCTGACTTTAGAATGTCACGACGTTTCATAACG
>JAKVBZ010000392.1 GCA_022448645.1 Pirellulaceae bacterium | reverse complement strand
CCAGCGTCGTCGCCAACAACACGGTCGGAAAGACGCTAAACTCCAACGGTGCTGCAACGTACACGGTCGTGAGCAGGATAATCACAGAAATTGCAATGTTCCCGATGAGCAGCAAGTCAAGCAACTCGGGCGGAACCGGTGTCAGCACCACCAACAGGCAGATAATCAGCCCGATGGGGAGTATAAGTTCGGAAGCCCGTGGAAATCGTGACATTGACTCTCGCTCAGTCAAGGACTGAGCCGAATGAACAAAGCGTGAAAAGAAAAGATTACGAATGTGAAGGAATCTGCTGAATTGCGGCGGGAAAGTACTTCATTGATCTGGGACTGTCCAGATCGGTTTAATTCAACGAAGTGACTGCTGTGATATGCCAGCACTGGATCCTTGCACCTGACGAAGACGTATGAGTTCAACTGAATCGAAACCAAAAAAGTACCCGTTTTGGGCCCCTCGATTCTGGCACGGCATGTTGTTCAGCGACTGGGTCAAACTAGCTGCTGAAAATCGCTTCCGCTGCCACCCCTTTCGACTGGGGCTCGTTGGCACCGTTACGCAGGCGACGGTCTTCAATTCTGCGCTCAAATGGGCCAGCCAGGCCCTCTACCGTCGCCGCGTGGACGAAATGCAGTTGATCGATGATCCCGTGTTTATTGTGGGGCACTGGCGTAGCGGAACCACGTACCTCCACGAATTGATGTCGTGCGACGATCGCTTTGCATCACCGACTAGCTATCAGTGCTTCGCCGCGAATCATTTTTTGCTCAGTGAAAGAGTCGTTCCCAAGCTTCTTTGGTTTCTGATGCCGTCCAAGCGCCCGATGGACAATGTCAAATTCGGCTGGAATGTACCTCAGGAGGACGAATTTGCATTGTGTTCCATGGGCGTGCCGTCGCCCTATTTGCGGATGGCTTTTCCGAATGAGCCGAACCACTACTTGGACTACCTGGACTTGGCCGACATCCCCAGCGAGGAATTGGACGCCTGGAAGACTGCGTTTCTCGATTTCCTCAAAGCACTGACGCTACACACGGGAAAGCGATTGATTTTGAAGTCACCGACCCATACCGCACGGATCGGTCTGCTATCACAAATGTTTCCTCGCGCGAAATTCTTGCATATCGTTCGTGACCCCCTGGCGGTCTATCCATCGACAATTCGCCTTTGGAAAGTTCTCGACGAAGCTCAAAGCCTGCAGATCCCCAACCACGAAGGTCTGGAACAATATGTCCTGGATGCCTTCAAAAGGATGTACGGGTCATTTGAACAGGGCCGGAAGCAGTTGCAGCCCGGCCAGATTTACGACCTTCATTACGAGCAGCTCGTCGAAGATCCCGTGCGGGAATTGCGCAAGGCCTACGAGCATCTTGAATTGGACGATTTTGACTCGGTCACCCCGAAGCTCGAGGCGTTTGCAGGTCGCAAACGCGAGTATCGCACGAACCGCTACCAACTTTCGCCAAGTTCGGAGCAGGAGATTCTTCAGAACTGGGGTGACTTCGCGACCCGCTACGGTTACACGTCCCAAGATCGCTAGTTGACACCCTCCCCAGCCTGGTCGGTTTCGGCAGATGGATATCCCGTTTGCAAATGGCGACGACGAGCCAGGGAAACGTCATTTTGGATGGCTCGAATTTCTTCGCGAAGTTCTTCGGGTGACATCTGCAAATCGCGTTCAAATTTAAGTTTCTGCAAGGCATAATCGATCACCCCAAAGACCAGTA
>JAKVBZ010000391.1 GCA_022448645.1 Pirellulaceae bacterium | reverse complement strand
AGTATTCGAATCGTCATCGACCAGGTCGATCAAGCGACAACGCCGGCAACCGCTACGGTTCAATGGAGTGACGACGGGAACACGTTTGAAGATGTCCCAGATGGAACGTTTGCTGCCGGTTTGGAACCTGACACTTACATCACCAAACCTGTCATTGCCCTGCCGGAAGATGCAAAGTACGCGCGCATTCGATTTGAACCTCAAACGGGCGGTCGCTCAAGCATCATCGAAGCGTACGTCGTGGGGGGTGCACCTTCTATCGGCCAGATTTTCGAAAACCTTGTTCTGATGCTATTCACGAAGAATCTGCTGGGATCGATGGTCGAAATTCAACTGCTACCTCTGATTGTGTTTAGTATTGCGTTCGCGGGCATGCTGACAACTTTGGGAAACGGCGCAGAAACGATCACGAACCTTGTTGTCAGTATCAATGATGCATTAATGAACTTCATTTTGCTATTAATGAAACTTGCACCACTAGGCATTTTCTGTCTCGTGGCCGCGCGATTCGCCAAAGCGCAAATGGACGGACAATTTATCACATTACTGAAAACACAAGCCTGGTATATGGCGACCGTATTGATTGGCTTAGGTGTTCACATCGGAGTCACGTTGCCCCTCTTACTGTGGACACTAACGCGCCGAAATCCGCTGAGCTTCTTCGGCCACATGTCGCAAGCCCTGCTGACAGCTTTCTCCACCGCTAGTTCCACCGCCACGTTACCCGTAACGATGGAGTGTGCAGAGGTCCAAGCCGGCGTCTCTCGACGCTCGACCGAATTTGTTTTGCCGCTGGGTGCCACCGTCAATATGGATGGTACTGCCCTCTACGAAGCCGCTGCGGCGATCTTTATTGCTCAAGCGTATGCTCTAGTCGATCCCGCATACGTCCTAACTTTTGACAAGCAAGTGGTGATCGCAATCACCGCAACACTCGCCGCGATTGGAGCTGCAGGCATCCCGGAAGCCGGCCTCGTGACCATGCTTATCGTGTTGAATGCGGTAGGGCTACCACTCGAGTTAATCGGCTTGATCTTACCAATCGACTGGCTGCTCGATCGGTTCCGAACTGCAACGAACACGTTTGGCGACGCAGTTGGATCCGCAATCGTCGACAAAGCGTTTGATACGTAAAGTCGGCCTATTTGGAGAGACTTCAAACCTACCCCACTGATGGCAGCTCTTCGCACGACCGTCATGAACTGAGACCAATCATGCGGTCGACTTGTGCCTCCACCTGCACGCACCGCGTTGTCATGCTTCAGGCAAAACGCGGTTACGATTCGGGTTCCCATGCGCTGACATTGTGTTACGATTTGGAAGATTTAACAGTCGGGCACCTTGGATCGTAAAGGACATCATATGTCACGGTATGCTACGCGCATTTCAACTTATGTTTTTGCAGCGTTTGTCTTAGCCCAATCTCAACATGCCGCGGAGCCGAAAATGCCTGAACTAGTCACAACGGTAGAAGGGATTTCAGAGTATCGATTGGCGAACGGCATGCGAGTGCTTCTGTTTCCCGACCCGACTAAAGACACCGTCACCGTCAACAACACAATTTTTGTGGGCTCACGACATGAAGGTTACGGCGAAGCCGGTATGGCCCACCTGCTCGAACACATGGTATTCAAGGGAACGCCCAACCATCCCAACATTCCGAAGGCACTACGAGATCATGGCGCTGGCCGCAGCATGAATGGCACAACGTGGCTCGACCGTACCAAC
>JAKVBZ010000390.1 GCA_022448645.1 Pirellulaceae bacterium | reverse complement strand
CACGCGATTTGGCCACGAGTTTAATCCGATCGGGGCTCAAAACGAAAATCCAAAATACGGCTTGCCCAAAGGTGAAACCACGCTGGCTGATCGCTTACAAAAAGCCGGCTACGTGACTGGAATCATCGGCAAATGGCATCTGGGTGGCGCGGCCATTTACCATCCCTACCGACGTGGTTTCGACGAATTCTTTGGCTTTACGCATGAAGGACATTTTTTTGTCCCGGCGCCCTGGCACGGAGTGACCACGATGCTTCGTCGCACAACATTACCCGGCGGTGGAACTGGCCGCCGTACGTTTGGAAAAGTCATTTACGGAACACATATGGGCTATGACGAACCCGACTACGATGCGAACAATCCCATCGTCAGAGGCTCACAGCCAGTGACGGAAACCAACTACCTCACTGATGCTTGGTCACGCGAAGCCGTTGACTTCATTCATCGCCACCGCGACAAGCCGTTCTTTTTGTTCGTCGCGCACAACGCCGTGCACAGCCCGCTACAAGCGGCCGACGCGTACATGCGAAAATTTGAGCAGATCAATGATCTGCAACGCCGCATTTTCGCAGCCATGTTAGCCAACTTAGACAACTCGGTGGGTAAGGTCTGCCGGGCGGTGGAAGCCGCTGGCTTGCAACAAGATACACTCATCTTTTTTCTCAGTGACAATGGCGGACCCACACGTGAGCTAACAAGCTCCAATCTCCCATTGCGTGGCGAGAAAGGACAAATGTTCGAAGGAGGAATTCGTGTGCCGTTCTTAATGGCCTGGCCAGGCAAGCTCCCATCGGGAACCGTTTATCACTCGCCCGTTAGTTCGGTCGATATCAGTGCCACGGCTTTGGCAGCGGCCAAAAGTCCGAATCAGGATGTCGGCGATGGCGTTGACTTGCTTCCATTTGTCGTCGGCAACTCGGATCAGCGCCCCCATCAAACGCTTTACTGGCGCCAAGGTCGAAACGCGGCACTACGCCATGGAGATTGGAAAATCGTGCGTCAGCGGTCCGCCCAATGGCAATTGTTCAACCTCAGCCAAGACCAGAGCGAAACACGCGACGAATCGTCGAACGACCCTGACAAATTGTCCGAGTTGATTTCGATTTGGCAACAATTAGACGGTGAAATGGTTCCGCCAGCTTTCCGGTGACGATCTGTACCCGCCTCAGTTGTGGAACCCTATAATTGTGACGATTACGTGTCGGAGCTAAAATTTATCAGGTAGTGGTCACTTAAGTCCCTGGCAGTTTTTCCCTTGTGGATCTCATGTCGACCAAGCGTACATGGGCCATCTGAGTTGCCGGAGCTAAAACCGGTCTCATCTGATCCGTTTATCTCCGCCAAGAAAAACACAGTGCAGCAGGATGGCATCATGAGCTTTCGCGACGCCAATTAAAGGGCGTGCCATTCAGCAAAGGATAAAAGTGTCGAACATTCTTGCACACCGATACGAACTCCAATCCTGGTTCGTAAACACGTTCATCCTAACGCTGGCCGTCCATGTCGTGACGTCCAGTGGATGCAACCGATCCATCCCAGAGTCGCCGGCGACCTTGACGACAACAGCCGCACCCAAAACGCCTGTTCTCGATCAGATTAACAGCACGGCATCGTGGCATACCGATCGAACAGGTCTTGTCGACGACACCGAACAGGATGGTTGGACCACCGAATCCTTTAGCCGTGCGGCAACGAGCCAACTCAAGCAACTTGCCCATCTGATAACCGATGCCGGTGAACA
>JAKVBZ010000039.1 GCA_022448645.1 Pirellulaceae bacterium | reverse complement strand
ATATAACGCCATGGGATCCGGAAGCGATTGCCCAGCTGGCACAGGATGCAATTGATTGAACCGGATTTGAATCAGGTAGTGAGTGACTCAATATCCTCAAGGAACATGGGATCGAACCAGTGCCCGAACGAAAACACCAGACGACGTGGAAGACCTTCTTTAAGGCGCACTGGGACGTGCTGGCTGCCGTCGACTTTACCACGATCGAGGTCTGGACCAAGGGTGGACTTGTCACGTATTATCTTCTCTTCGTCATGGAGCTCAAGACGCGTCGAGTCCACTTCGCTGGCTGTACGACCAACCCGCATGAATCCTGGATGAAACAAGTCGCACGTGAACTATCGAACTTCGAGGACGGCTTTTGAACGCGAGATGATCGGGTTCGCCCGCGCCATCACGTTTGTCTGTCGTTCGGGACTACGGTCGAACCGACCGACCGGGTCCCCGTGAACTTTCGACTCATGTCACGCCCACCTTGTACAGTTAATTGCTGGGCTGATTACCGTGCAGGAGCGCCCCCCTGCCCAGGATGGCGATGTACAGTTTCAGGGCACGCGCTGCTACCGAACGACACGCGCCACGGCAAGCGCAGCCGCAGGGTTCCTTGAGCTTCTCGAGCTTCTGATCGAGCTGGCCGCCGGCCCTCCACCACGATCCGGCTTTCCCCGATCGGTACCGACCGACAGGTTTTCCACGCTCGCCCGACGCGGCGAACTGACGCCTCCGGGACGTAACCGCCGCGCGTCCTGGTAGTTGCGCGCTAGGGAAATAGGCGTGGGCTCGACAGGAAGTGGACATGTGTTCCAATACCGGATTGTAGACGCATGTCCACTATTCCTGGTTACTTACCGGCCGCCCTGTTTTGTCGTGGAACACCATCTTTTGAATGACCATTGAAGACGAATATTCAGCACGTCTATGAAGAAACTGCCGGCGACCATGACTGGATGGTTTGGCGGAAGTATCTCGCGGAGTTTCTCAAGTTGTCATTTTCCGCGGCAGTTACTTCACCGATCGACGACGACAGTCAGTCCGGTTAACGGCCATATCGCAATAATCTTTGTTACACTGGTGTTTGTTATAAATCATGGTGGGTACAGACCGTAAACCGATAGATCTCTTGTGATCGATGCTGCGAATATCTTCTCAAATTTCAATATTTGTTCTGTTCGCCTGGCTTGGCACAGCCCATTGTTTTTTCGCAATCTGGCCTGCACGAGTTGTTGGGCAGTCGTCTCCAAATGCAGATGACACGGTTGCATCGGAGAAGGAGTTTTCGCAATCCATTCGACCTTTACTCAAAACACACTGCTTCGACTGTCATAACACTGAAGAGCAGGAGGGGGAGATCAATCTCGCTGCTCTCGGGTCGAACTCAGAGCTTGTTGACGATGCCGACTTGAAAATGTCAGTGTAAAGGTTGTCCAATTGAGTCATCAAAGGGCCTAGAACTCCAGGCTGCGTGTCGCCCGCATGTGCCCAGATGAAATTCACGTCCGAGTAATCCGGAAGGGTCCGGGTGATTTCGTCGATGTGATCGGGGTGGTAGTCGAAATGAAAGTTGACTGGCACGCCATACAGACTTGCCAGGTCGTACACTTGTAATAGCTTCGGATCGTCGAAGTCCGACTCTACAGGCTCGGCCGGTGGAGGTCCGGATGCGAAGTGACGAACGCTGACCTCTCCGATGCCGCGCATTCCGTTGTTAAGCTGGGACTGGATCTGGGTGAGATTCACGTCCTCGACATCGTGAAAATTACTGAAAGCGACGACCCGGTTCGGATCATTCGCTTGCAGCGATAGAACGTTACCGATTCCCAACAGAAGGATCCCGCGAGGATTGTGATTCTCGAAAAGCGAGTCGAGCCAGTTCTCCGGAAACGAAGAGGGCATCTGGTGAGCATGTGCGTCAAAGAACCGCAATGCCTCTCCGTCTGCTGTGCCGCAGATCATCAACGGAATGTATGCGACTAGTAAGAATATCAGCGAGAATTTTACACGTCTGACCATGATTTGCCTTTCATAGTTTATAGTTTATTGTCCTTTCCAATTTGAAGCTGTGTCAAGAAGCAAAATTCATCGTTGCGGTGAGTATTTTTTGGGGGCCCGTTCCCCAGCAACGACAAACAGTAGTCGCCACTGCAAAGTGATCGCGTTTCTGGGTCTAAGTGGTTCAGAGTTTAAGGGTGCAAGCAGCTTTTCGTCCCTCACTGACCGCGCTGTACGTGTCGCAGAATGTCTGTTCTCCGGTTGCCCATCGGCAAGTCGTGTTGACCATTCCCAAGCGTGTGCGAGTGCACACGCGCTTCGATCGGAAGCTGCTGGGCAAGTTCTCTTCCCGAATGAGATTTCTGGAATTGTCCTACCGACGGAACGCGATTGGTTTCAGACGCCAAATCGTCCCCTGGGAGATCTCAATGAACTTGCTTCACCGTACCAAATGGACTTGGTGCCGCAGGGTGGGTTGGGCGTATTGCAAACCTATCGTGGTTGTCCTTTTACGTGCTCGTTTTGCGAATGGGGCACTATGGAATCGCCAAAGCGAGTACGAAGTGTTGAGGATTTATGCTGTGAGTTGGAGGGAATGCAGCAACATCAAGTTCAGGGTGCGTTGCTTGTCGATGCCGGATTAAACTTGAATCAAATTGCGTTCAAGAACCTCCATGTTGCTGCGCGAGAAACAAAAATCTTTGAAGATCGCCATTTTATTTGTGAAGTGTATCCGGCCAAAATCCAAGACATTCATCTCGACTTTCTGCGTGAGATTGGTAGGCCAATGGTCGGTATGGGGTTGCAGTCCTTCGATAACACAGTTCTGGCACATGTGGAACGTTCTTACGATGAAAAACAATTCGACAACCACTTGCAGATGCTGACCGACATTTCCAGCGTTGCTTTAGAAATTATTCTCGGCTTGCCAGGTGACGGGCCTGTCAACTTCCGGAAAAGTTTCGAGCGAGCTCGAGAATTACCATGTGCTTTACGTGTCTATCATTGTGTGGTTCTTCCATCGGCCCTGATGGTTCGGGCACCGAAGAGTTACAACATGGACTATGATATGCGATCCCTCAAAATGAAATCTTGCCTGGGATGGTCGACTGAACAGTTGTTGGCTGAAGTTGAATTTTTAAATGAACAGGTGCAATTACAGGGAGGTGATCGAGGCGAATTTTTC
Source organism: Pirellulaceae bacterium (assembly GCA_022448645.1). Next base: position 44,175 of record JAKVBZ010000039.1, on the reverse strand, counting down.
TGGGTCTTCCCACCACCAATTTGATAAGCTTGCCACGACTCGGACGCATTTTTGTAAGTGCGTAAGACACCATCTGGGGGTTGAAGGTGCGGCGTTACATACGGCCTGGTGAGCTTGCGGTCACTTTCTCGAAAGGCAATCGTGACCTTGATGATGTCTGTGTTTCTCTGAATTGAGAGAGACCAGCCAATAAAACCCAACTTTGCGGTCGAGCGACTCGAAGGCGAAAACGAACTGGTCGATGTTGAGTCTTTTTTCCTCTAGCAGCAAGAATGCGTCGGTCGTCGTTTGGTTCACGTTGAATAGGACGACGTGCGATGGAAGAAGAATGGTAGGTGTGAGGCTATCGAAACATGTGAAACGGTCTATTCCTCGAAAAAGAACTTTTTCGCACCGAAAGCAGGAGTGAGTTGATTGAGCCAAGTTGCATCTGGGTCATATTTGGCAAAAAATGGTCGCTGTACCCAGTCGGGGTTACGGGCTTGAATGAGCCGTAAAACAAATACCTTTTCTCCGTGGATTTCGGCAACACCCTGCACTTCCACTTTGCCGGGCATGGCACTCATCGAAGGTCCTCGAGCTGTGCGTGCCAATCCCGATACCTGTTGTAGGGCGTCACGATAGATGTTCCAAGTGCGTTCCAGAGGTAATTCAAAGTAGCGTTTGGCTCCGGTGTCTCGTTCGACGAACATGTAGTAGGGAACCATGCCCATCCGCACTTGCTCCCGCCACATGGTTGCCCAGACATCGGCGTCGTCGTTGATGTGTCGGAGCACTGGTGCTTGGGTTCGAATGACAGCCCCCGTCTCCAGGATTCGACGCACAGCTTCGTGTACGATCTGCGGTTGCAGCTCACGCCAGTGTTCAAAATGAGCCATCAATGCGACATGCTTACCTTGTTGCACAAGACTGGCAAACAATTCGAGCAATTCGTCGGCATCGGGATCTGTTACAAAACGGTATGGCCAAAATGTGAGCGCTTTGGTGCCGAAACGAATCGTCTGTATATGTTGGAATGGTGCTTCCACCAGCGGCCTCACGTAGTCTGCCAAACGAGTGGTTTTCATCACCATCGGATCACCACCCGTAATCAGCAGATCACTGATTTCAGAATGACTTTCTAGGTACTCGTGCAGCGTGGCGACTTCCCGAGACGAAATGCGGTGTTCCTTGTTTTCCACAAATTGAGGCCAACGAAAGCAAAAAGTACAATAGGTGTGGCAAGTTTGGCCCTGACTAGGAAAAAATAGCAACGTTTCCTGGTACTTGTGCTGAGCCCCTTCTACGATCTCATTTCCTACGCGAGGAACATTGAGTGTGGTTTGACCGGCTGGATGTGGATTCAATTCAAGTTGGATGGCTTCTACAGCCTGGCGAATCTTTGCTTTATCGGCGTCTGCCTTGAGCAGTTCAGCAATCTGAGAAAAGTGCTCCGGTGCCAGCATCTCCGGTTGAGGAAACACCAGCCGGAATATGGGGTCGTCCGGAACTTGCTCCCAGTCGATGAGGTTGTCTACTACGTATTGATTCACACGGAACGGCAATACCTGGGCCACCACGCGGACTGCGAATCGCTGCTCTTCTGTCAGTCGTTCAATGTAATCCAGGTCTTTGAGGTTCCGTTGTGAAAAGATACGGAAAGGGGGTGCCTCAAAGGAAGTATTCGTAGAGAAATTGCTGGCAAATTCCATCGTGTCATCCTCCAACTGAAACACCTTTGCCATTTCAGAAAATGGCCAGGATTACATGGTGACTTATTTAGTCGAATACCAACTGATTGTCATATATTTGCTTTTAGTTTTCTACGGACAGGCTGCGGGAAATATCTGGGAAAAGAAAAGATGGGCGAAGTGGGTAATGTGCATTATTTCTTGGTGACGATGGTGGTGGTCATCACGGTCGTCCGTGTATCACGTTCATAGACTTAGTGCCGCCGATCCAGACGTTGAAATCGAAGCCGGCAGACAAAATTTCTTTGACTGGTTCGTTTGTGGTGAACTGATGCGGCACGTTCATTTGGTGAAACTCGAACACGTTGACCGGGGTGATGCTGCCTACTTGGAAAAACTGGACTTGGATGGTGCCCTACCCAGAACTGACAAGAACGAGGTCCAAAACAACCTCAAGAAGACGGTTCTGCACCGCTTAGGCTTTACAGCATTGTCCGCTGTGATTTTAAAACGTTCCTACCCAACGGAAGCCGAACACATCGACTTCTTTTTCGGGGTCTGGCAGGATCCAACGCTCGTGATTCAGCATCAGTAGGCTGCCACCACCCAGTGTAAAATTGAAGCCCCATGTGAATCGCTCAATCTGAGGTTCAGCTGGCGGTGCGGCTACAAAAGTGTCACGAAAGTCGAGTGTATCATAGCGAGCCAGCAGTCCCACACGAGGTTGATCCCACAATTTTATCTCGGCTTCGCTGATCGTTCCAAAAACCATCGTCCTGCGGCCTAACGGAGGTAGCGCCGGAGAGAGTTTTCGAGTGTTCGTGCGGATGGCATATTCAAAGTAGAATCGCAGTAAATCTTGATAGCGGGCCGTTACATCGACACCCGAAAGTTGATACAGGATCGGTTCCGTCGTGGTACCATCGAATTGTGCTTCGCCCGTCATCAGAGAACCCCCGAATTGGACCGAGGGTGTGCTGATTTGAGCTCGTCCGCCAAAGGCAGGTAGCGCGTTGTTGTCAACGTAGCTACGACTGGGAAAAAAGAATCGTAGATCGGGGCCGGATTGCTGCAGGCCGTTGACGGCGTACAGGTCAATGGTTGCCGACACCTTCGGCAACAACGGGACTTTGATTTTTAGGTCCGCTCCTTCGTCTGAATATGGCATCGGTAGAACGGGTTGTCGAGGAGGTCCCGCGACACCAGTCGTTCCCAAGACACGGCGTCCCATGTTGTACATTAACGGGTTGGTGAGTGTGCGGTAGGCACCAGGGTGACTCATGGCAGCAAAACCGCCAAAAGGAACGATGAAACGTCCTGCCTTAAGCTTGGCTTCCCAGCCACATTCGGCGGGTGTTTTTTTGATGGCATGAATCAAGTCCAAAGTAGCCGAAGCCTCTACGAGTTCAACGGTAAAGCCGCCGCCACCCATAGCCGAATCATCACTGTGGCAACTGGTGCATGCCGTCACGCTGGCACTGAGTGGACCTTCCGGTTGCCAGTTAGCGCTGATCCAGGCATCGACGAAGAATCCTTGGTTTTCAATGACATGATTGCCGTCAGCTCCACGAAACAATGTAGAGATGGTTCCGTTGATGCTGATGTCTGGGACGATTGACTGGTTGTCTGTTGCGACATCAAGGTGGTCTGTATCGTGGCCAATCTGATTTGCTAATTCGCCCTGCGATGAATTTCCCATCTTGGTGTCAAGTGACGGGCCATTTCGAGATGCTAGATAAGTTGCGATGGCGCTGGTGTCACTAGGGTGAATGTCGGCCCCGTCTTTGGCGGCCATCCGCCTTACTGTAGCTCGCCATGTGGAAAGACTTTTTATCTTCGAAAACGATCGTTCTTCATCGTGACAATGAACGCAGGCTATTTGGAAAGCCTCGCGTCCTTTTGTGACCAGCGCCTTGTTGAACCTAGAGCGACGCTGCGGAGTTCTTTCTTGTTGGTAATTGACAGAGTCGTGATCAGACGAAGGGTCCTTACCCACGTTGATTTTCGTTGCGATGATGCCTGCTTCTTTGAGTAACTGATCTTCGTTGGCTGTTGAAAGTGCGATAGGGGTGGCAAGTTCTGGCTCAACGGGTGCTGGTAACGCCGAGTCACGCGAACGGTGCTCAAATTGATTGAGGTATGACTTCATAGGGGGACGCGAGAATAGGTCCCTAATAGTTCCTGTACTCGGTTGGGATACCGTCCAATCGGTAGAAGTCTGCACAGCGTCTTCTGCTATGATCATTTTGGAAGAAGACCCACCGACCGTCCAGCTCACTACGAGCGCCAAGACCCAGTAAAACTGGGCCAAAATTTGTCTCTGCCTTGCTTGGAAAACGCGGCGGCGCACTAGTTTTGCAATCGTCAATGAGCTCGTCATGGGGATGCCGCTAGAATGCTGTTTTCGTGGATCTTACGAGCTTAATTATCGGTTAAACTCTAACGATTACGCGACCCTTTTCGGTCACGCGGACTACGCTGATGGCATGCTGCCATCGCATTGCTGTCATGGAGGTGGTTCGCTGATTGGGATGATCAACACTCAGAAGGTTTGTGATTCGCTGTTGGCGCGCAGAGAGGACGGTCACGTCTTTGGTGGCTTGGCCCTCGTGGCCGAAGATACACGAATCGAGCTAGGCGCTAGTACTGTTCAAAAACAGCAACCAATCTGCGCCACTGTGTTGCCTACCAGAGGGGCTTCTATTCTGATTGTGGAGGTGAACTGTCACCGTACGATGGACAAATACAAAGTCGAGACATCATCGATGGCTTAATCAAACATCATAACTTTGTTTTCGCGGGCCGACATTTCCGCACGTTTCATGGCCTCGACCACGTTACGCGATTCCTGGGGAGTGATGACAGTAGGTTGTTTGCCTGCAGCAACACATTTGAGGAAGTAGTCAAATTCTTCTTTCAGAAAGCCTCGGCGAGACCCGTGGACTGTAGGCCAATAGGTGGCTTGTGGATAACTGATTCCTTTCTTGTCGAGCAGGGTATAGTGCATTCCGGAGTTGTCGATGTAGATCGCCCCCTCGGTTCCGACGATTTCCATCCGCGCGTCGATAGCAAAGGGCGTGTTTTTCGGCAAGCACCAGATATTCTCGATGACTGCGATGGCCCCATTGTCCAGCCGAAACATGGCCCATCCCAGATCATCGTTGGTGAGTTCTGGTCGAGTGCATGACGATTGAGCGTAGACACTTACCGGTTTGGCACCGGTGTACCACAGCATTAAATCGAAGTCGTGGATACCGTCTCCAAACAGAGCGCTAATTTTGGGCAAATGAGTCACAGTGATCCATTTTGCCAGATTCCGACGGGCGTGCATGGAAATGATCTTTCCTAGATTGCCGGATTCAATTTCTTCCTTTGCCAAGGCATAAGCTGTATCGAAACGGCAAACATGTCCCACCATGAAAGCAGTGTCGACTTTTGACAGCTCCACCAGGATTTGATCGCATTGTTCCACGGTGTCGGCCATCGGCTTCTCCAGGAATACGTGTTTGCCGGCCCGAATAGCGTCGATTGTGGGTTGGACGTGATTGTCTACATGAGTCACGACGGTGACGACGTCGATATCATCGTCTGCCAACAGGTCGTGGTAGTCAGTGTACGTCTTGGGGATGTTGTACTGGTCGGCGACTTCACGGACTCGTTGCTCACGTCGGGTGCACACCGCGGTAACATCTGCCAATGGCAGTTGTTGTAAGGTGTCGACGTGGTGTTCGCCGAACCAGCCAAGTCCAATGACTCCACATCGAATTCTTTCCATGGTAAAACGGCTCCTTCGTTCATGACTCGTTGGTGGGGGAAGGGTCCTGCACACATGTCTCCTTGATGAAGACGTTGTCAATAAAGGTGGTCTTATGTTGTTAAACCTGAGAGCGACGCCTCCTCATATGGCCCGCGAGTTTACCTTTGCGTCGACCGAGATACTAGTAGTCAAGTACAGAGTGCTCCAATCGAAAATGTCTATGCGCTATTGGTTCAAGTACGCTGGGAGTGGGCTTGTCGGCGTGTCCGGAGGATGAGTAATTGATTCGAATGTTGTTGAAGTCCGTAATAAGGGAAAGTCGGTTACCGCCACTGATAAGGAATGACGCACGCTATCTCGCTTCACTGCACAAACGGAGCTGCAACGTATTGGCTGTCTGTTGGAAGTTCAAAACTCGATGCGAACGGAGGCTGAAAAAATACTGCAACTCAAGCCAGTATGTATTTATACTTGTCTTTACGGCGGATATGGGGGCATGATGTTTTGTGTTATGGGCGAAATTGTCCATGTTTCCGAATGGAATTCTTGAAGTGATAGGGCGTTTCGGAAAATGGTGATCCGAGAATTCAGTCGATCACCACGTTGTGCCCGCTAAGCGAAAAAGTAATGGATAATTGTTGTGACTCTCGGTGGTAGTCTACCCAAAGTTGGGGTGTGGGCTTTTAGGATGTCGCCAAACAGGTTCTAACATACGTCACGGTGGATCTAGCACTGGAGTATCCCGGCTGGACATCGATTCAGAGTGGTTTTCTTAAAGGAAATTCGATGCAGTTCATTCAGAGCTCGAAACTTCGAATGTTGGTCATATGCAATCTATGTATGGTGCTGACCATGACACCGTCTTTGTTGGCCGAACCGTTGCCGAACGTTCAACCTTTGACGATGGATGGAGACATCGCGTCGGAACTGGTGGCTGGTGTGGACCGTTTTTTGTTGCGGGAACTGCAGCGTTCGGTGGCTCAGCGAGAACAACATTGGCAGCGCGACCTTTCGTCGCCGAAAGCTTATCTGCGATCGTTAGAACCCAATCGTGACCGATTGGCTCACATGTTGGGACTGCGAGATGAGCGGGTAACGGGAATGGGACTGCAGGTGATCGCGCAGGTTGGGGAGGCCATGATGGTAGGTCGTGGTGAGAACTACGACGTTTGGTCGGTTTCTTGGCCAGCCTTTGCGGATGTGACGGGCCAAGGCCTGTTGTTGCGACCTCGGGGCATGGCGCCGTTGGCAACCGTCATTGCCTTGCCGGATTGCAACGTGTTGCCAGAACAATTGGTGGGATTGTTGCCAGGGGTGCCTGCCAAATCTCAGTACGCACGTCGACTGGCCGAGAATGGTTGTGAAGTCATTGTGCCGTTGCTGATTAACCGAGAGGAAAAGTTGCCCAAGCTTACCAATCGCGAATGGCTGTATCGGAGCGCTTTCGAATTGGGAGGCGGTTTGGTTGGTTATGAAGTGCAAAAGGTGTTGTCCATTGTTGATTGGGTGGTCGCGCGAGACCGCGAACGGGCCTCGATCGGCGTCATGGGGTGGGGCGAAGGAGGGCTGATTGCGCTTTACGCAGCTGCGGTGGATCCACGCATCGATGCAGCGTGTATCAGTGGCTACTTTGCTCCGCGTGAGGAGATCTGGCGGGAGCCGCTCGACCGGAACCTGTTCGGCCTGCTGGAGCAATTTGGTGACGCAGAACTTGCCGCCATGGTGACTCCTCGTACGTTGGTGATTGAGGCGTGTGCTGGTCCGGAGAGGACCATTCCGGGTGGACGTGGAGCTCCGGCACGAACCGTGTCGCCTGCTCTTGCAGACGTAAGGCGTGAAGTAGATAGATGCCGTGGTTTGCTGAAAGAAGGAGACTTGTCTAATCGTTTACACATGGTAACCAGTGGTGACGGGCAAGGCCCTTACGGATCCGATTCTGCGCTTGCGCGTTTTTTGGAAGGGTTGGCCGAGTCTGATGGGTTGCGGATGAATGGCACGCCACCCGAAATCCTTGTGAAGTCTTTTGATCCAGATCGTCGGCACGCCCTGCAAGTGCACGAGATTAACCGCCATACGCAGAATCTCCTGCGGAAAAGTCATTACGTACGTCAGTCCACGACCATGAAGCGATTTGATTACAAATCGGTCGAGGCCTATGAGGCTTCGGCGGTTTCTGTGAGAGAGTTCTTTTACAACGATGTCATTGGACGCTTCAGCCACGATTTACTCCCGCCGGACGTGCGTGCACGTGAGTTTTTACGGGCTGACACATGGACGGCACATGAAGTCGTGATGGATGTGTTTCCGGATGTGATTGCGTATGGGTTGCTGTTGTTACCGAATGACCTGAGCGTGGACGAACCACGGCCGGTCGTTGTTTGCCAGCACGGTTTGGAAGGTAGGCCACAACACACCATTGGCAGTGAGCGTTCGGAGTACTATTCGGCGTTTGCTGCAAAACTGGCAGAGCGAGGATTTATTACGTTCGCACCGCAGAATCTGTACATCTTTCAGGACCGTTTTCGCACATTACAGCGAAAAGCGAATCCGTTAAAGAAGTCACTTTTTTCGATCATCACACCACAACATCAGCAGATTGTAGATTGGCTGCAAACATTGCCTTTTGTGGACCCAAATCGTATCGGGTTTTATGGTTTGTCGTACGGCGGTAAGACAGCTATGCGGGTTCCGGCCCTGGTGACCGATTACTGCCTGTCGATCTGTTCCGCGGATTTCAACGAATGGGTAGATAAAAATGCTTCGACGATCAATCCGCGTAGCTACAGTGACAAAGGAGAATACGAAATCTTTGAATTTGATTTGGGCGGGACGTTTAACTATGCCGAGATGGCTGCTCTGATTGCTCCCCGTCCGTTCATGGTCGAAAGAGGTCACTTTGACGGAGTGGCAGACGATTGGACAGTAGCCTATGAGTATGCAAAAATTCGCCACTTATATGCGGCTAAACTGGGCATTCCTGACCGGACAGAGATCGAATGGTTTGTGGGGCCGCATAAGATTCACGGCGTGGGGGCGTATCAGTTTCTTCACCGGCACTTGCGCTGGCCGGCAGTGCCTTCTCGACTTCCGCGTGGCGATCTGCCGGCAAGTGACGTTGGGCCACAACGTGATTGACGGTTTGATGAAGGATCGACTCGATATCGCAAGCCTTCAAGTCGAGGATAAATGATGCTTCACTGCTCTCCCTTTGAATGATTTTCATGCTGGTTTCCATGTCTCGGCGGACATGATCTGTTGGTAAACTTCGATTCCTTTCTGCAGCGAAGCAATCTCGATGAATTCGTCTTCGCGATGAGCCTGTGCGATGTCTCCAGGGCCCAAGACGATGGCGGGTAAGCCGGCTGCGGCGAAATCGCTGGCATGAGTCCCGTATTTAGCTCCGACCGGTTTGTCATCCAATGCTAATGATCGAAGAATGTTACCGACTTGTTGGCACAGTTCATGATTCCTGTCCGATGGTAAAGCCGTTGATACTGATACCTCTTTTTGTTTTGCGCGGAGATCAGGGAATTGCTCACGAAGTGAATCCAAAACGGCTTGCACTGCAGGCAGCACTTCGTTGCCGTCTTCGCCAGGAACGATACGGCGGTCAACAGAGATCGTACACGAATCAGGAATCACGTTGATCAGACTGCCTCCAGAGATAAGGTTGATGCTGCATTGTGCCTTACCGACTAAAGGATAACTTGCGGTGAGTTGCGGAATGTATTCTGACTCGAGGGCCGCGATAACCCGAACCATATCGCTGATTGCCGAGTGCCCGTCGGTAGGATTGGAGGAATGTGCAGCGGTGCCACTCGTTTCGATCTGCCAGCGGACTGTACCGTTATGGGCAGCAACGATTTTCAAAGAGGTGGGTTCCCCGACCACAACGGCCTGAGGTGTCCAACTAAGTGTTTTCAGTTGATCTTGTACAAATGCGGTGATGCCCGTGCGGCTGATTTCTTCTTCGATGGAAAATAGGATGGCGATGTTGATGGAGGGTTGGTTCTGTTCGGCCAAAGTCTTCAAGGCCCACAGCATCGCAGATCCAGTGCCTTTCGTATCACAGGAACCACGTCCGTAAAGCTTGCCGTCACGGATTTCACCGGCGAAGGGGTCGATCGTCATTCCTTCCACTCCGACGGTATCCAAATGACTGTCGAATAGCAGCCATGGTTGATTCGGATTGACGGGCCGAGATACGAGAAGGTTGCAGCCAATGTTAGAGATGGATAGGCGTTGTGTTTCAAAGCCCCATGCGCCTGCAGTAGCTTCCAGGAAATCAATCAGCTCACCTTCCACAAACGGGATTCCATCAGCAATCCTGTTGACGGTCTTTATGGAAACCATTTTCTGGAGAAGCTCGACGCAGTCTTTAGGTTTACTGGCCATGGATCATTTTTCCCTTTACTGTTCCTCAATAGCTTCACGGATAGCGATAAGTTGGGCTCGCCGTCCGAACGCAGTTGCTGTGACTTGTTGCACGTTGATACCGAAAAACTCGCCGATTTTATACGCTAAATCTAGGTCGCTTACACCATGATATTGGTTGACGACTTGATTTTCTTCATAAATCGTCTGGTGGTCTGAGCGAAATCCGGACTCAAAACAGTCCGATAGCTCTTCAATCCAATCCTCTGGGACATTTTTTTGTTGACAGAATTCGATGGACCAAATTTCGTCGCCGACGCATTCGGACAGAAGTCGAAGCGCTTGTAATCGTGACAATGTCATCGCGGTCCAAAGTAACGAATGGTGTCCATAAATCTTTGAGCAGAAGCATGGCCGTATTCGTGGTGATGTTTGGTTGACACCTCAGCTGAAATAGAAATTTTCAGCGGTGCGTCGTAGGAGCCACTCGCGGTCCTCGTCAGACAAAAAGTCAAGTCGCTCGCTCACCAGGTTAACGGAATCTTTGTAATTGTGTCCTGGATCGACTTGGAAGGGGCAATCGGATGCCCACATTAAGCGTTGTGGACCGTAAGCTTCATACAGCCTTCGTATCATGGGGGCTAAATCGTCGTAGGGCGAGGATTTTTTTCCGAGTGCGTAGAAAGCGGAGATTTTTACGTGGGATTGGGGATGCCGAGCAAGGCGGCAAAGGATGTCCACGTCGGAGTCGCGTACCTGTCCGTCGACGCCAATGCGCGCCATGTGGTCAATCACGACAGGCGTGTCCGGGAATTCCTGGCACATTCGATCAATGCTGGGAATCACATCGGCATTGCTGAGCATACACATGGCAAGGTTCTCTTCTCCTCCGCACTTCCACATGCGTTGAATTCCATCAGACGCAAGCCACTTGTCAGCGTCGCGATCGTGGGTCATGAGCCGGAAGCCTTTGACGCCCAGAGACTTTAAACGACGCATTTCCGACTCGGGTTGCTGAGCTTCGTCATCGATCACGGCGACACCGACAAAGACTCCCGGGAACTGTCGGATCGTATCCAGCATGTAAGTATTGTCAAATCCGTAAAAACTCATCTGGATCAATACGATTCGATCAACGCCACAGGGTCGACAATGCGAGAATAATTGTTCCGGCGTGAAGCTTGCGGGTTTCATGTCGCCGATCGTATTGCCTGGCGCCAACGGATAAGCTGTAGTGTCAGGAGTCCAAACGTGGACGTGTGCATCCACGTATCCTTTCGATGGATTTGTCCCTCCGAATGCTTCTGTTGCTGGCGACCATTGGGCGATGCTGCCAGCGACAGCGATCGTGCCAAATTGGGTGAGACTGTTTTCGATGAGCTGACGACGGGTGATTTGCTGTGAGTTGTTAGAGTTCGTGACAAGGTGAGGAAAATGATTGCTCATTTTGTGAGTTAGCAACTCGGAATCTGGCCGCGTGTCGATGGCAGGCATGCTCATGGTGTTACTTTCTTGCTGAATCGTGCGTCTAGCTCTGATCGCGGAAGAAATATCTTCGAACTTGCTGCGGGTTGGGAGCTGGTGTCAGCAGTGTGACAAAAAACACAGTGACAAATGATACCGTCAAGCCGATGAGAATGGGGTCAAAGTTAAACAGTCGGTAAGGTTGAAAAAACGATCCATTGGAAAAAATTCCGATTGCGTACATCGACAGGTGAGCTGCAAATCCTGCCGCCATGCCGGCAATGCAACCTTGTGCGTTGGAACGAGGCCAATAGATGGCAAAAACCACCGGTGCCAAAAATGCTGCGGCCAAGCCGCTTCCAGTGTACACAATGATGTCCTGTAAGAAGGCCGGGGGGTTGATGGCTCCGACGATAGCAATGGTTCCGACTAGCAGCGTAATCAGATAACTCAATCGTTTTAGCGTCTTTTCTTGTGCCGCCGGATTGATGTTGCGCTGATAGATGTCTCGCACAAGCGCTGAAGAGATCATCAGTAAAAAACTGTCGACAGTCGACATGACTGCGGCAAAGGGAGCGGCCACCAGAAGGCCGGCCACCCAGGCAATGCCGGCCTGTTTGGTCAAACTGATTGCCATCGCCGGCATGATGCGATCCGATTCGGCATCCATTCCCGGAAGCAATAAACGGGCACAGCAAAAGATAATCACTAAAGGAAAGTAGATGGCTGCGTAGTATATGGAAACGGTCATGATGGCTCGGCGCAACGTCGTCGAATCCCGAAAGGCCATCAGACGGACCATGTTGGATGGTTGTCCGGTACCAGAGATGGCCCACATGAAGAAAAACGAGATAGCCAAACTGAGCGGGAGGAAGCCTAGATCCGAATTGGGTGAGGGACCAGGTCCGGTGACATAGCTACCAGTTTGCTCCATCCCGTATTTGTATTCTTGCAGTTCGATATCGTGCAGCTGAATGTCAGAACGCAGTTCGCCCGGCAACGAGTCGTCCTGGGCCTCGAGGCGGTTCAAGATGAGTGTGATCTCTTCCGGAGTCGTGATTTCAAGGAGGCCCTTGTCGACGGTGCGATGCTGTGTTTCGCCTGCTTTGATCACGAGCGAATGGTTCAACCGGAATAAGCGAGGTGCCGTGTCGGATTCTGTTAGTGATTGGAACCAGGAACCTGAGGGAACGAGAACGTCCGTTTCCTGAGCTGTTTCCAGCGTCAACGTCGCCTGGCCTCGACGCGGCGGGGTCATCTTTGCCATTTCCCGAGTGGTGTATTCAAGTCCTCCCGTGGTGTCTGGGGCCAGGCTGCTGACCTGAGACAAAGCCAGAGGCAGCATGATCAGTACGCCGATGACCATCACGACGCCTTGCATCACATCGGTCCATACGACGGCGTGGAAGCCCCCATAGGTCGTATAAATAATCACAGCAACGCCAAAAGCCAATAGGCACATCAGGTATTCGGGGTCGATGCCTGCCAGCCAACTACCTTCTCCAGTTAGTCCGCCTATCCAGGATGCGGACAGTTGGTGAAATAGATCGACGTCGTCCAAGAGTGTTTTTAGGATCAAACTGCCCGCTTTAAACTGGGCGACCAGGTTGAAGGACATAAAGAATACGATAAGACCGACTGCCAACAGACCGAATGCTCGACTGTTAAACCGATCACGTAGAACATCAGGAATGGTGATGGCACCGGAGATGCGGGCGACTTGATTTAGCCGTTTGCCAAGCAGACCCATGGTACAGATAGGGACAACCATATAGCTGCCAATCCATAGCGCTAAGACCCAGCCGTGGGAATAGATTTTGGATGGAAAACCAGTGAAACTTCCTCCGGAAGCGCTCGTGGCCGCAAATGTCATGGCAAACGCCCAAACGCCCAAGCCTCGACTGCCAAGAAAATATTCGCTGAGAAAACTTCTGGATTGCAGTAACCGATTCGACAGAGCTGCTAATCCGAACACGGCTAACGTATACACTAGAAATGTGATTAATGCTGCGTTAGATCCTGATTGGCCGAACAACAGAAAGGAGCTGGTGGTCACCTTGATTCCTCCGCTTACTCGCGTCCTACATTGTCTGAATTTCCGTTGTCTGAATCTTTTTTGGTCTGAACTGCTTCGGCGGCCGCGTTCAGGTCGTTATCCTTCATGACGAACGCGCAGAAACAGACAGAGAATACCGTTGCCAACAGCCATGGTACAAGGATGCCGCCAAACACCCATGAAGGCATGCCCCAAGTCAACTGGAATTGGTTGGGGTCGAATTCCGTGACGTATCCGTAGTGATAGCAATACGGAATCGCCCAACAGAGACAGGCGATCCAAACGCAGAATATGATCAGTCCTTCACGGCGCGAATCTACGAATACCGGATCAAGTTCTGGCGATGATGCGGATTCTTTAGAGGTGTCCATGACAAACCACTCCATGTTTGAACGTTTGAAAAGATCTTAGCTGGAAAGTGTCCTAGATCATATCAGTTAGCCAGCTGTGGGTAGAACGGCCACCTTGCCGAGGGATTATTTTTTTAGGGAAAGTACGGAGGAGTTTCGATGACACGTTTGCCATCGATCATTTCCTGGACATACACAGTCAGGCGTTCCACAGCACGCCGAAGGAACTCTGCTCCTTTTTCAGCAGTCGCCAGGCTGGGTTTTTGGTCTTCTTGGTCTTGCCACATATCGGTCCGTACGTTTTCTGGGAAAACGGCGAGTGCGAAGGAAGTCTCAAATTCTTGAGCATGTCCTGGTAGATCGCCGGGGATCTCAGTGCCACCTTCCAGGAGTTCAGCAGCATCTTGATCGGTATAGACATCCCAGTAAGGAAGGTAGTGGAGGTTCACCCGGTGACGCCGTTGAAATTGATCCCAGACCCCTAAGGACGGAGCATTATTGCCGCCATGCCCGTTGAGAACCAAGATGTTTTGGAACCCAGCTCGAACCAGGCTGTCGATCAGATCGCTAACTACAGACAGAAAAGTACCAGGTGAAAGCGTGAGCGTCCCGTTGTGTGACATGTGATGTTCACTGATGCCGGCCATGACGCCTTCGGCTACCACAACGTGAGGTCGCAGATTAGCCGCGACTTGATGTGCTACATGACGGACACTGCGCCAGTCATGTTCCATTGCCATGTGCTCTAAGTGCTGCTCGATGGCTGCTAGGGGAAGGATGCACGCCTGCAGCTCTCCGGAATTCATTCGTTCGCGAAATTCTCGACGTGTGTGTTTACCGAGCTCGATTTCTGGCTGAGAACTCATTGTGGATAGTATTCCTGGGGGTGAATGTTTCTATACGTGATAGAGATAAACCCCAGATTCGTCAACCATGCCAAGACCGAAAGTGTAGGTAAATGAGGGCCGTAGATTGCTGGCGGCGTGCACGATCAACCACGAGCTGCCCCTTTTCTGTAAGACATCTATTCCCTCTGGTGCGAACTAACAGGCTCTGTTGTACAGCGCGCTGTTAGATGTCCCCGCACTTACACGCATTCAATTTCGACTTGCGCGTGCGGAGAGATCAGCACAGCCTGAGATCTTTGTCAGGTTGGAAACGCGGTTGTGATTACTGTGACGATGGTTGGTAGATGTCGTCAGTAGCACGACTGAGAACCACCGTGTCATAGAGGACCTGGCTGTTTTGTTCGCCCACTTGCCTGATTGTTTTGATTTGAAGAGTATCGCGTGACAGCAAGATGACTTCGATATTTGTCGGACTGCGTCCTATTCCGGTAATGGTGCCTTTTTTGCGGGATCCTTGGACAGGATGATAGTTCCCGTAGGATCGATTGCCGTTCATGACTGACGTCACCGATCCGTTGGGCCTGATTTCAAGTTGCATTCCAGAAGTCACCCACTGTCCAACCATTGGCGTGGTACTGCCGCCGGGTACAGCCGGAGAGCATGAAATGAACATCGAGCAGAGACATGTGATCATTAGTGCGATGCGCGTTGGATGTCGAGGTGAAATGGCGGGCTCGCGTGTCGTCTTTTTATCTGCCATCTTTTCATGCCCCAAACTTGGCACCGAGTGTGACCGGTTCGAGTGGCGTGCTAATGGATGGAACGGAATAATGGACATGGAAAGCTACCCTTGGAAGAGTGGATGCGACCCGAAATGGTCGATTTCTGGTCCCAAGATTTAGCCTAATCGTTCCTTCTCCCAAGATCCAGGTTCTTGTTTAGCGGATTCAGCTTTTACGAGTTCTATCGATCGTGACGATTGTGAAGCTGTGTTGGCTGGGCGAGCAGTAAGAGAGCCACAGTTGTCATGAATTTCCACGTCGAGGGTAGCGTCAGGCTGCAATTGACCGCGGCAACGGGCCAGTTGGATGCGCACGTAGCGACTGTGTGGAATATGACTGTGTGGAATATGCTGGCCCGTTTCGCTGGTAGAAGATGAGTGGACGGGGCAAGGTTCGACGAGCAGTTGTATGTCTGACCAAGTTGGTTTGCCACGTACGGTTGCAGGACGTAATAGCAGTCCCAGGGTAGCACCAGATTCGGCCGCTAATTGTAAACGTCGGAAATCTCGTTGGTCAACCTGATCGTTGAGTGGTGCCCAAACTGCAGCTACGCCAGGACACCGTAAGGATTGGTCCAGCGACCAAATCACGTCACGGACCGTGTTAGGGCGAACGATAATCATACGCTCCAAATCCATTCCTAATGCAGCAGCGGCAGGAGGATAGAACCAACCTGCTGAATCAATGATGACGACGACACCACCTTCGATGGCCGCTTCGCGGGCGATCAGCATGGCCAGCGTACCTGTACCGCTTCCTGGCGATGCAGATAACCATTCGACCAACGTGCCACGGCGAAACCCACCGGCCGGCAACAGCCGGTCTAATGGTTCACATGTGGACGAAACGATATTGACTAAACTCGACGGTGACCGTTGCCCATAGGATGCACTACCTCTTTGTGCTGCTGAATCTTGGCTTGCAGAGGATGCTGTGGGACCAGCCAGTGATGTCGAATGGCTGGATTCGATTTGCCTTACACGCTGTTGCAGTCTCCGTACAATATCTGTCGTTGCGTTATTATCTGCAGTTGTGTTATTAGCTGCCGGGGCAACAGCTTTGGCGTTAGCAGCTGGAGATTCATCCGCCGGAGTACTAGATGGATCGGGGGGGAAGAGTGACATGCAGGGCCTCTGGGGGGGTAGTATACAGATGAACCCCACCTTGTCAAGCTTGAGTTTCTGAGTCGCCTGGTGACGAGAGAAGCCCTGCGCTACGTGTGATAATCAGCGTTGATGTGCACGTATTCGTTTGTGAGATCACAAGTCCAAAAACGAGCCCCAGCGTTGCCTGCGTGCAGCGTGATCACAATGGAGGTTTCGAATGTGTCTCGGATCAAGGCTGATAATTGTTCCGCATCGAAATCGAGCGGGGTCCCTGCCTGATAGATCATGGTTCCGTTGATCGCCAGATCCAAACCAGTTGGATCGAACGGTACGCCGGCATACCCGGCGGCTGACACGATCCGTCCCCAATTAGGATCCGCCCCGGCGATGGCGGTCTTTACAAGTGGGCTATTGGCAACGGCACGCGCTATTTTATGCGCGTCTGCGCACGATGTGCTCCCAGCGACATCAATGGTGATCAAATGAGACGCCCCCTCACCATCGGCAGCAATCGCTCTGGCAAGATCGATGCAGACTTCTTTCACGGCTTGCCGTAGTGACACCTCATCTTTGGCGGTCAGCGTGCCTGGGCGGTTGTGACCGTTGGCCAAGAGCAGAACGGTGTCGTTCGTACTGGTGTGACCGTCGACACTGATGCAGTGAAAGCTATCCTGCACTGCCTCTGTCAAAATCGACTGTGCTGTGTCGGCATCCAGAGGGGCATCGGTTAACAGTACGCTCAACATCGTTGCCATGTTGGGGCCAATCATGCCACTACCTTTGGCAATTCCAGTGATATGCACAGGACCAAGTTCCATGTCGACCAGGCGACCTGACATTTTGGGCACGAGATCTGTCGTCATGATGCCCCTCGCAGCAGCCTCCCAATGTTGTAAGCTGGAGGCGAGATCCTGAGCCGCTGCCTGAATTCCTGTTTGTACACAGTCCATGGGCAATAAGGTTCCAATGATACCGGTCGACATCACCAACACGCTCTCGGCTGGGATGTGACACACCTCTGCCACCATCTGTGTCATCCGTATCGCATCTTGATCACCTTGGGTACCCGTGCAAGCGTTCGCATTGCCGGAGTTGACAATGATCGCCCGGATGTCATTGGCCGGGGTTCGGCTCGCGTCAAGCTCGACAGGTGCAGCGCGAATCACGTTTTGTGTATAAACTCCTGCTGCGGTGGCAGCCGAGTCACTGACGATCAGCGTTACATCCTCTTGTTGAGATTGTTGTTTGATGCCGCAATGAACGCCGTTTAGTCGATAGCCTTGCGGAAGTGGAATGGTCATAAGCCCATCGTCTCCTCAAATCCAAACATCAAGTTCATGTTCTGCACGGCCACCCCCGAGGCTCCCTTGATCAAGTTGTCGAGGCAGCTGATGGTCATGGCCCGGCCATTTACCACTCGGGCCGTCATGTCGCAGAAGTTGGTGTCCCTGGAGTCTTTGGTTCCGGGTAAGTGTTCTACAACGCGGATAAAGGGCCGATTTGCATAGAAGTCACGCATGGCATCCAGCATCTGATTTTCCGTGAGGGATCCTACGGGACGCGCATAGGCGGTTGTCAGGATACCACGGTCCATAGGAACCAAATGTGGAGTAAAGATCACTTCCACATCGCACCCGGCAACCGAGGACAATACTTGTTCGATTTCTGGTGTGTGGCGGTGTCGCCCCACGTTATAGGCTGAGATGCTCTCATTGCATTCGGGATAGTGAGTTGTCAATTTGGGCGTTCTTCCCGCTCCGCTGACCCCGCTTTTCGAATCAATGATTAGGTCTTTTGATTCGATTAGTCCCGCTGCCAATAGTGGGGCCAGGGCCAGGATGGCGGAGGATGGATAACAACCTGGATTGGCTACCAATGGTGACGCGACAATTTGCTCGGCGAATAGCTCTGGCAGTCCGTAAACCACGTTGCTCATACGATCCGCATCAGGATGCCGCTGCCCGTACCATTGTTCGTAGGTGATGGGATCGTTCAGGCGATAGTCAGCACCGAAATCGATGACGCGTGTACCGGCATCCAAAAGGCGTGGAATTACCGATGCAGAAACACCGTGAGGCAAGCAACTAAAGACTAGCTCGGATCGGGCGGCAACCGATTCGGGTTCGAGATTCTCCAACGTCAAATCGAGACGTCCGGCCAACTGTGGGTGTACCGATCCGACGTGTGGATTTCCCTCCTGACGACTGGTTAAGGCTGTCACATGGACGTGATCGTGTCGAAGCAACAGCTTTAGTAACTCTAATGCCGTATAACCTGTTGCTCCTAAAATGCCAACGGTTGTCATGATGAGTCTCGTTCCTTGTGTGCTGGCGTTGTGCGTCGTTGTGCCTTCTGGCAGTAACCAGAATTATGACAGCTAGGCCGGCATTGACCAATGGGAGCAGGTTTCGGAAACAATCTGAATTAGCTGACGCAAATCATAGAAAAAGGTTCGCGTTTTCTGATCGACGCTGGCCTTCATGGAATCAGTTGTCAGGTGTGGGGTCGTGCAACTCGCTAAGTCGATCGAAGCCGGTGCGTAAGAGCCGATATTTCCAATACAGCTTTTTTGTGCCATCGGCGCAGCCATTTTCGCGAGCGTTCTTCGTACGGTGTTTTTCTCCATTCTAAACGTCCTCAATGTCCTTTGTGATGCGCTCCAGCAAACTGCCCAGGATCGTTGCGGTCGCTCCCCAGATGAATTGCTCGCCAAAGCAGATACCGCGCGCTCGAAACCGAATGCCTGACCGACGAATTTGTCGAATCTCGTACTTGGATGGGTTTGCGAGGTGTGTGAGGGGGAGCTCTAAAACCTGGGCCACTTCTGCTGGGTTTGCTTGTATCGCCGGTCTTTCGTTGCAAGTAGCGACCAGCGGTGAGACAAGGAAATTACTGGCAAACACGTACACGGACGGCAACCATCCCAGTAATTGGATGCTGTTCGCTCCAATTCCCAACTCTTCTTGCAGTTCCCGGCAGGCGGCTTCTTGTCGAGTTTCTTCTGATTCTAAAGCGCCTCCTGGCAAGCTGACTTGACCGCCGTGATCCTGCAGGTGCGTGGGCCGCAAAGTAAGGGGGATGAACCATTCGTCGTGTTGCCAATATAACAAAGTGATCACGGCAGCCCGGCGAGAGTCATGTGCTGGTGGACCAGTGTGGCGGCCATAGCTCAATTCTGTCGAGAAACGTTGGGACGGCTGTACGAACACAGAGCATTCGCCGGCTGACGCGTTCGATAGAGACAGGCCACGGGAATAAGATTGTAAATCATCGTCCAGCCGTTGAGCGAGTGCCTGTGTGAAATGGGGCGGTTCAAGATTCAGCATCGGAACTTGACTCCGTCGCAGGACTCGGGATGGCGTAAATTCGGAAGGATGCTTGTGCTTGGAGTGGATCTTTTTCCGGATAGACCATGAACTTGGAAGGAAGTTCCGGTAGCCGAGTGTGACAGTCAAACACAATATACTGACACTGATACTTGTGAGCCAGCGAGATTAACCGTTGGGCCGACATGTCGGTCAGTGACATCCATTTTAACCCGGGGCCCGTATCCATCGTGGAAGAAACCTGGCTGCCGTAAATGTCGATGATGCGATTCCACCAGGCGACGGTACTTTTGGCGTCTTGTGGGATGTCTTTCCAAGTCGCAGCTTCAGCACGTTCGGCGTACCATTTGAACGTTTGTTGGTTATGTGGAGTGAGGAAGTGTGCATCCTCTGGCGTGTTGCTGTGAACCCAACGGCACAATCGAATCCATTCGGCATGACGATCTACAGCTGCCCAGTGATGGTGCCCTCCGTTGCCCCATTGATGCAGGCTGGCACGCGGTAGTTGTGTCGACCAGTACGTAGGCCAAGATGCAATCAGTCCACAGGTGGCTGCCCCTACGACAATGTAGCTCAACCGTTTAGCTGTTTTGCCGGAGGAGATGTTGGCCAGCCAGACGGCCCATGCTAATGCTACTCCCGCGGGTACGACCGCGTCCGTCAGGCGGAACCAGTAAAATCGCAACCAGTGTGCAGCTTGTTCCGGCTGTCCAAGCGTTGTGATTTCAACAGCCAGTCCCATGAGGGCGATGAGCAAGGCGCCAGTGATGAAGAAATTCAGACGCTTCATTGCTGGCAGATATTTGGTGGGTCCGAGCAGCGCGGCCCAGCATATCACCAACAGTACGAAACGAGCGATGAATAGCCAGTTCCTTGAATGGATCACCAAGTGATGGGGCAGACGACGGAAGACATAGATCACTTCGGCCTGTCGGACTACTTCTTCAGGTACGCCGTGTGAGAGCTGCAACGCAGGAAATAACCCTGGAAGGGACAAGACAAAGCCAGCAAAAAGTCCCGGAATCATGGACTTGAGAGACGCACGGTCGTGAGGCTGAAAGATCCACGTTAGGGCTGCCGCGACGACACACCAACCTCCTACCAACACGTGAAACATCGCGGCCGCGCCAAAACACATCCAGGTGGTATTCCAACGGTTTCGCACCAAAGCTGACAGGCCAAAAAGAACAAACACGTAAGCAATGCTTTTGCCTTCAAGGGTTCCCACGACCCATTCTCCCATCATGTGACAGTAGTGAAGGCCCAGCAGCCAGATGGCGGCTGTGAACACGGCAACACCAGTACGAGGGACCATCGAGTAGCTGAGCCTTCGCCAACCCACCGCAAGTGCAACCCAGAATGCGATGCGACCCAGCCAGGCTGCTGTCGGAAGTGATACCCAGTGTGTGAGCCAACCGAAGGTCCAGCAAAACGCCAGGTGCGCGTTCGATGAGTTCAGAAAAAGGTCTCCAGAGCACCAATCTGGGTTCCAGAAGTGTTTGGCTTTGCTCAGGTAGTGAGCTTCATTGACGTCGGGAGGAGGCGAACCGGCGTAAAGCGCGAATAGACTACATATGGCGACAACTTCTAGCCATGAAATAGAGCGCCTATTTAAATTGGAAGCTTCCACACGTTCTCCCACGCTTCCCGACAATGATCGAATGGAGCCAGCGGTCCCCGTGACGTTGCTATACGATGGTGACTCCAGGTGTCGCTGTCGGATAAACGCCCTTTTCGTTGGGGGAAATCGGTGGAGTGGTGTCGAGGGTAAGCGATGTCGGAAATAGGTTTAAATCGGAGTGAAGGACGTCATCCCAACGAATCATGCATCCAGAATAGGTGGCCATTCGCCCCATGATCGCAGTGAGCGTACTGAGAGCTCCTTGTGAAACCTCATGCAGGTAATCTCCACCCATGATGGATTGGAGGAATGCTCGCATTTGTTGTTGGTGTCCCCGTCCACCGCCCGGGCCAAACTTCCATAGCCGTTCGCCAGTTCTGTCGTAAATGGCGGCACTTGCCAGGTTAGCGGTTCCTTGTGTGCCGTGCGCGTGTTCGGACACGCTGGGCCAACAGCCAGGTATGTGGCGACATTGGCTCAATAACGTCGATCCGTCCCCATACGTATATTCCACCATGTGATGATCAAAAATGTCCCCGCCTTGCATGCCGGTGTTCCCGTGACGACCTCCCTGACCTTGACAGGATACGGGATGCTTGTCCTTGATCCAATTGACCACGTCGAGATTCTGTACGTGCTGTTCGACAATGAAATCACCGGATAGCCAGTGGAAGTATTGCCAGTTGCGTAACTGAAATTCCATTTCTGATTGCTTCGAAGATCGATCGCCAATTCGGCGACCTGTGCCATTCCAATAGGCTCGTGCAAACAGGATGTCGCCGATGTCACCAGCGTGTAATCGTTCGACTGCAGCGAGATAACGAGCTTCGTGTCGTTTTGGTAACCCGACCGCTACAGATAAGCCTTGTTGTCGAGCCTGTTCACCCGTCGCCAGCACGCTGCGAGTGCCGACAGGATCGACGGCCACTGGTTTTTCTAAGAAAACATGAACGCCGGCCGCCACGGCTGCTTTGAAATATTCGGGTCGGAAAGCCGGCGGACTGGCTAAAACAACGAGGTCCAAGTCCATGTCGAGGAGGCGCTGGTAACCGTCAAAACCAGCGAACTGACACTCTGCGGGCACGTCCACCGTTCCGCAAGGTGAGGTATCACTGTTCTTCATGATACCTCCTTTGACGCCTCGTAGACTTGCGTGGATACGGTCAGCAAAAATGTCAGCCATGGCGACTAAGGAGACGCGAATGCCAAGACTGTTGCACTCGTTCAAAGCGTGAACGGTGGCTGAGGTTCCCCGTTGACCGCAGCCGATCAAGCCGAGTCGTAGAGTGTCGCCGGCGCCGGCGTGCACACGGTTGGGTGCCGCTAAGCTGCCCGTCACGGCACTCCCAGCCATGATCATGGATGAATTTTTGATGAAGTCGCGTCGAGAAGGTCTGTCGTCGACACGGAGCGGTTCATGGTTTTTGATAGGTTTCATCACATTGCACCTCAACGCTCAGCCTTGCGGTCGAAAGTTGGTAAACTCACATCCCACTTGTCCTGTTTTTCTTCTTCGGTCGGTTTGGCCAGGGGGCGTATGATACGAAAGCCGACGAAATCCGCATCGGTGTGGTACCAAATGCTTTTAGGGAGTTGTGGGTCTTGGCGTTTCCAGTCCTTCGTGGATGGAATGCGAGTTGCGCTTCGCAGCATCTCAGGATCGTCATCCCATGACCCACCACGCACGACACGTGGAAACTCTTTGAGAGGCAAAGCTAACGGGTTTTCGCACTGATCCTCCGCGGAGCGACTGTAGAATTCTTCGTCGTATTGGTCGAGAACCCATTCTGACACGTTCCCGTGCATGTCGAAGAGCCCCCAGGGGTTTGGCTTTTTGGTGCCAACTTTTTGGTAGGCTTCATCACTGTTGTCGAAATACCACGCGTAGTCGTCCAAATCGTTGGGGTCATCGCCAAAGTAGTAAGGCGTGGTGGTGCCGGCGCGACAAGCGTATTCCCATTCGGCTTCAGTTGGAAGACGGTAGTAACGGCCGGTTTTCTCTGTCAGCCATTTGCAAAATATACGGGCAGCGAACTGGGTCATACAAATGGCCGGATAACCTCGCCGTCCCATGCCAAAGTCCATGGATACATAAGGAGGAGTTGGTTGAGAAACCTGGTATTCTTCGGCGGCGGTTTCAAAATTGTCCGCAGCGATATCCCGTAGCTTGCGGCTGCGCATGTCCGTGTCATACATCCACACTTCGTAGACATCCCAGGTGATCTCGTATGTTGACATCCAAAAGGGTGCGATTTTGACTTCGTGTTGAGGACCTTCTCCGGACTCTCGGCCTGCTTCATCTTCCGGACTGCCCATGACGAAAGTCCCGCCTGGTATGGGAACCATCTCAACAGAAGCATTGCTGTACCGAATCGGCTCGTCGTACGGCTGCATGTCGTCTTCATGGCTGGCTTCCGCTGCAGGGTTCGGCAAAGCCTTGTGGGCATTTGCAGGAGCAGTCGGTGTATCTTCGGCCGACACTCCGAGAGGCATGGCTAGCACCAAGCCTAGGAGCGATTTCAAAATGCTTTGGCGGATAGGTTCGATGGACTTTTCTAAATTTACAACAATGCAGATGCTTTTTGTCATCCGTTTTGACCTTTCGGGAAGAGTGTCCAGCGATCCTTTTCGGGATGAAAGAATTCCACTTCATTTCGTTGAGTTGTGGAGAGGCGGTTGCAGGAGCATGGGATTCTCTGTTGCCGTCAACCTCTATCAGTTAGAATACCAGTAAGCTAACGCCATTTCAAAGTGGGAATGAACTTTCGTCGAATTGATCACAAGCCGGTTGTTGTGGCCTGTTTACATCTGGAATCGGTTTCAAGACTGAGCGTCCGAGTGGGTATTGGCCCAATGTCGCTTAAGTTGGCTCCAAGCACCATGGGCCGTAGGCGCCAGCCTCGGGTGGTGTGCGTGGGAATATGGTATGGGAAGGCCCCAGGTTAATGCCTAAGGCTCTATGCGTGTGGTATGGATTGCTGGTTCCTCGTGATTCGGGAAATTAGATGCGTGTACTTCCTTTCGATGATCTGTCTTCCATTCTAAATAACCGTTGGTGTGCACGTGTCTTGTTTTTCACGGCGGCTGTTTTTGTCACGATCATGTGTGCTGCCGACACGATTGCTGTCGAAGTGGTCGATTTGTGCCAGAGACAACAATTTGTCGAACGCCACATGGGAACACGATTCGTGATCGTGGTGTACGCACCTGTGGAGTCACGCGTCGAGGAAGCCGTGAGCCAGGCTTTCTTGCGCGTGGCAGAGTTGGATGCGAAGCTAAGTAACTACCGCTCCGATAGCGAACTGAATCGGTTCTGCAGAAGGGATCCACATGCCGGGCCGCAACCGGTTGGTCACGATTTGTGGAACATGCTGGTGCAAGGGCAAGCGCTGGCCGAGCAGACCGTAGGCGCCTTTGATATCACCGTCGGGCCTCTGACGAAGTTATGGCGGCGAGCCCATCGTCGGCAGCAGCTACCGTCGCCGGATCTGCTTGCAGAAGCGAAAAAGCAGACGGGCTATCAGCATTTGTTGTTAGACGAAACCACACAACGCGCTCAACTCAAACGGCCTCATATGCAGATCGATTTGGGCGCAATCGCCAAAGGTTATGCGGCGGACGAAGCATTGTCCGTCCTACAGAAACATGGATGGACGAGCGCCAGCGTGGATGCCGGAGGAGATTTTGCCTTAGCCGATCCACCACCGGGCAAAGCAGGATGGCAAATCGCCATAAAAGTGAATGACGAAAAACGGTCTGTGCCAGTAACGTTGACATTGGCCAATCAGGGTGTGGCCACTTCTGGTGACTTGTGGCAATTCGTTGAAATAGAAGGTCGCCGCTATTCGCATATCGTGGACCCTAGAACAGGATTGGGGTTAACGACTCAGACGAGCGCCACGGTGGTCGCACCCACCTGCGTTATGGCCGACAGCTTAGCGTCCGCCGCCGTGGTGCTGGGACCGGACAAAGCTTTGGAATGGCTCGAAGGAATGTCGAACGTTGAGGCCCGTATTGTGACGCCGTACGGCCAGCTCGCCACGTCAAGGTTCGAAGACAAATAGATCTTGGATGCTACGCATCCGTCACTGGGGGAGTAAGGAAAAAACACACCGCCACTGGTGGCTGACAGCGAGGCTCATGGGCCGACTCAAATGATCCATCATGGAACGGCCGGTGGGAGAGTGGAACTAGGAACGCGCTAGTTTGACGTTGTCCTCGATCATGGCCAAGTTACACAGACTTACCTGTTCTTGTGTACAGAACTCGGCTGAAGTGTGAATTCTCGAAGGCGTCCCCAGCGTTCGACAAGTAATGTTGCTGGGAGTGGTGCGTTATTGGCGAGCTCGCCAAAATGTTCTCCATTGGAAAATCGCTGGCCGTTGACTTCATAGACCCTGTCGAGTGGTTTCAAGCCTGAATGTTCGGCAGGCGAGCCTTCGGCGACCCTCACCAGTACCACCGAACCAGGTTCGCCAATGTCCCCTCTCCAGGAAATCCCTAGCCGCAAAGGGTGGCCGCTCATTTGAATCTCTAAATGGATCGGCTGATCGACATTTGGACGCTGGACAGATGCCACAGAATTTGTTGGAGACATCTGCACAAGTCGTTGAAACTGCTCGGTCGTGTTGACGGTTTCGCTGTTCCACTGCAACATGCGGTCTCCGATTTGCAGGCCCGCGCGGTGAGCCGCTGAGTTGTACGCGACGCGTGTGATGAGAAGACCTGAGCCGACTTGGTCCTGATGGCTCCAGCTGATTCCGAGCCGTGGTGGCGCGTCGGCCAACTTTCGTTCTAAATGTTTTCGCTGTTGTTCGCCTTCTTGTCGTGAGCGATGGCGGAAGGCGTGCGGTGCGGGTGCATCTGCTAGGTCGACCAAACAACGAAACAGTAGTTCGGTTACTTGGTGCATGCCGTCTAGATTGATCAAATGCGCGTCGTCGCTAGGACGGTGATAGTCGTCATGCAGGCCCGTATGAAATACGATGACCGGAACACCGCGGCTGTAGAACGGCCAGTGGTCGCTCGAGTCGTTGGTTTTCCAGGGAAAGGAAATTTTCAAATCGGTCACCATGTTTCTGCGGCTGACCCACTGGCGGAGATTGCCGGCTGTTCTAGTTCCGGAAACCTCCAGTCCGTCCACGCTGAGTCGTCCGATCATGTCCACATTGATGGCGGTAACGACGCGATCGAGGGGCCGAGTTGGATGTTCGACCCAATGTTTGGACCCCAACAACCCTTTTTCTTCACCATCCCAAAACGCAAACAGCACGCTTCGCTGGGGAGAGTCGGGAAGATCTTGCAGGGCTTGGGCGACTTCTAAAAGTGCCGCCACACCACTGGCATTGTCGTCGGCGCCGTTGTGAATGTATCCAGTCGGACCGTTGCTGGTAGCCTTGTTGCCGAACCCAATATGATCGTAATGCGCACCGACTAGGACGATTTCGTCGCGAAGTTCTGGGTTGGTTCCCGAGACCAATCCTAGGACGTTGCGCAGTCCGGCACCGAACGGCTGAAAGTATTGGTTGGTGCCGCCAGGTCGGCATTGGATTCGGGAAAGCGCTTTTGCTACATACACACCAGCGGCGCGGCCCCCTTGTGTACCTCCTTCGCGGCCTTCGAAAGAGTCATCGGACAAGGTGTAGACGTGGTGTTGTAATTCGTCGACCGTGATCGTATCCAATGCCTGCTTGAACGGTAGATGTTCAGCGGCCTGGCCGCCGACGACCCGCAAACACAGCATAGAAATGATCAAAATCGCTTTTAACATCTCAAGATACCTTTGGCTGCGATAGCGCGATGCGTCGAGTTATCCATCATTTGCCGGCCGATCTGCAAGGTCAAATGCACGACTCGATTTGTTCCGTTGTGGTTTTCTCGGAGTGCGTTGGATGGATGACAACAGAAAGAGAAAGTTGAATTTGGCTGAGCTGTCGAAGTCGTCTTGCAGTTGTGGCGTACCTGTTGCACAATAGAGTCCACGTTTCACAAAACGTGTCATTTGGGAGAGGTGGCTGAGTGGTCGAAAGCGCCGGTTTGCTAAATCGGTGACCGGGTGACCGGTCCGCAGGTTCAAATCCTGTCCTCTCCGCTCGAGCGATTGCGTCCGATTCTCGGTACGCAGTCGCTTTTTTGGTGCGCCAGGTGGTGATCTACGCTGATGTTGCGTTAGATTAGGTACAACGAAAGCTACTCGGCAATCTGCGAGATTTATGTCGTCTGGGGTCGGATGGCTTCCATCGTTTCCATGGAAAGTAAGTGTCAGTGCGCTGACATGTCGAAAGTCACCGTGTTTGAATAGATATGTTAGGCAAGCTCTTTTTTATGAGGCGCGAACCACCTATGCCGTTCAAGGGTTTGTTCAATCTTATGTTGGTCTTTGGCATGTTCTGCTTTGGTTTGTGTTTCACCACACCCAGCAGGCTTGTAGCCGCCGACTGGCAGCTCGAACGCTTAGGTCAGCGCTGGACAATCGATGATGTAACGGGTGCCATTCACGAGGGGTCTCACACACCATCCGAAGCGGACGGCTTCCCTGTGGCGTTGTCGGAAAAAAAGATCGAACTGAAGGTATTGTCGAAGAGCTACGACGTCTACGAACTACCAACTGTTCAATCTGCGCTGGGAAGTAGTGAGAGGCAAGATCGTGTGGTCGAGGTACGAGGGAAGAATTTTCTTCGGCTGTTCGTCGACAAAGGTGAGACGGAATTCATTGTGGAGTGACTGGGGTGCCGGGAATGCGTCGAACAGCCGTTAAGGGCTACACGATTACCCGATTTCTACGCCACAAGCGTCGATTGCTATGGGATGGCTGTCACTGCATCGCTAGCGGGATGGTGGCCAGACAAGGACTACTAATCTCACGTACTTTGCCCTCTCAGGCCGATAACGATCACGGTTGAATAGTCCTTCATGCCGTCCATTGGATTCCTATGTTGGCCAGGTCTTGGGTAATGTGTTTCGTATACGGCTTGTGGCTATCCGTGCAGATAGGCTTTCGGGCGGCTGCCGAAGAGACTCCCCAAGTTCCTAACCTGCTACCGAAAGGTTTGTTCCACGAAGTACCAGTTCGTTTGCCGCCGGTAAATTCTTCGGAGATCCGGTTGACGAACTTTGTCACAACGTCCGAAGCGCCGAAGCCTGAGCCGGCTGTTTCTGATGGATTGTTGATGGAACCGGCGAGTGCGGTGCTTTCCTTGAAAGAACTCGAGCAAATGGCTTTAGCTCAAAGTCCTGCGTTGGCAGAAGCTCGTGCACGGGTACAAGCGCTTCAGGGAAAACGTCTTCAAGTTGGATTGCCTCCGAATACGGTGGCTGGTTATTCCGGGCAGCAGTTGGGAAGTGGTGGTGTCTCCGAGCAACAAGGTGTGTACTTGCGGCAAGAGTTTATTCGCGGAGGCAAGCTCCGTCTGAACCGTGCTGTTGTGGGTCAGGAAGTCGCCGTGGCAGAAGAACAGTGGATGGTCGCCCAGCGTCGAATACTGACCGATGTCCACCTGAATTATTATGACACACTTATCGCACAGCGGCGTCGCGACTTGGCCGAACGGCTCGTCCAGATTGCGGGGGAGGCTGTTGAAATTGCGCGTGCTATGTACCCTCAAGAGCTACGTAGATTCGACGTGCTACGAATTGAGTTGGAGTTGCAGTCGGCTGAGTTGTTGTTGCAAAACACTCGCGAGCAGTACTCGGCTGCCTGGTCGCGACTGACTGCGGTTTTGGGGACACCGAATCTTTTTCCACAAGCTTTGGAAGGCGATCTGGACGACATTGGGACGCGGCTCGATTACGAAGAGCTGCTCGCACGTCTTATTTCGGAAAGTCCCGAAATGTCGGCTGCAATGCGTGAAGCCGAGCGAGCACGATGGGAGGTGCGGCGAGCCTGTGCCGAGCCGGTGTCGAACGTGGATTTTCAGGCCATTTTGCAAAGTGACAATGATACGAACAGCAGCAATGCGAATATTCAAGTTGCCATGGCCATTCCCTGGTTGGACCGGAATCAAGGTGCGATCCGGCAGGCCCATGCCGAGGCCGTCGTAGCTGACAGGGCGATTGATCGATTAAAGCTTAGCTTTCGCCAGCGATTGGCAACTGCCTTTCAGCGTTATGCCGTTGCCCGTAATCAGGTTGAAAGTTACGTGCGGGACGGAGGAATCCTAGCCAACGCCGAAATTACATTGGAGTTCGTGAGCCAGGCTTTTGAGGCTGGTGAAGTTTCCAGTTTGGAGCTTGTAACGGCACAACGAAATTATTCTCAAGCTCGTTTGGCATACGTGGATGCCCTAGGAGATTTTTGGGCTGCTAACACAGAGATCAACGGACTGCTTTTGATGGATAGTCTGCGCGGCGAATAGCACTTTTGTGGAGGGATGTCGAAGACGGACGCGGGGGGTTGAACTTTCTCGAGGTAAACCACAAGAGCACTGCTTGAGATCTCGTGCCATGCGGGTTGTACCGGTTCTGACGGCATTGACCATTGGGCTCGGAAAAGCAATGATTGAATAAGTGGTTCCACGTTTTCCAAAGGCATGAACCGAAGGTCTACATTCCTGTGCGTAATGTGGTTGCTGCGATGAGCGTTGTGGTTTTACTGGTCCATTTGGGGCTGGGCTGCTGTTGGCACCACGTGCACATGACGGTTGGGATGTGCTGCGGAACCGGCTCGCAGGTTTCCCCTCAGGTAAATTTCCGACCACATGTTTGTTTAGAACATGGTTTGATGCAACACGGTGTTCATTCCAATGGTCCTGTTGGTCAAGTCGAGCCGGGCGAGAAGTCGCGCGAACATTCGTTTCCGCAGGAGTGCGACCAGCTACGATGCCTGTTCGTAATTTCTCTAGCACCGTTCGAAGAAATACAAGACGTTCGCCGGGGGATGAACACAGGTGAAATCTGTATCAATCCGGTCCCGTTGCTTGGTGGTGAGAAACCTCACGGTTTCCGCTACGAATCCGACACCGAGTCGGAGGGTGAGAAGCTTCCGGTGCGCGCCCAGCAGGTGTATTGCGTGTTTCTCATCTAACGCACTGATATTCTTATCTGCGTCTCCCTTGCCCCTAATGTTGTTACGCCTGCGTTGGGTAGTCAGGAAATATTTCCATACCGGGTGACAAGTCAAGGACATGTTGCTCTCCTATTCTTCCTCCGAACGAAAGTAAAAACATGCCAAACGCCACCTCACCGTCCACGTTGCCATTGGGTAGAACGTCCGGTAAGGCCTGGATAGCAATCACCCTTGCGGTCGCTGGTCTTGTAGCTGGAGGCTCCTCTGCGTGGTGGTTTCCCATTGCCAGACAATGTTTGCTGGGTTACCAGTCACGTCATCAGGATGGTTTTGTTCGCGATGATCAACAACGTCTCGGTCAGGAACACAGTTCCCACGGAAATGGACTTCATGATGGACATTCCCACGCGCACAAGAGATCTGCCATAGGTTCCGAGCACACGCACGAAGACGACTCGCATCACCCTCACCAGACGCAAGTCCATGAGATAGCCGGAGAAGATCACTCTCACGATCACGTGGGGGGTTCTCAGGGTGGATCGCAGTCGATAAAGCTTGATCGAACGGCACGCCAAAACATTGGTTTGAGGACCGGAATCATTCAGTTGGGGACGTTTGTTCGGACGGTATCTGTACCAGCGATGGTGATAGAGCGACCTGGTCGAACGCAAGTCGACATCACCGCACCTATGACGGGGGTTGTGACACGCGTTTATCCGGTCGAAGGCGAAGTTGTGCAGCCGGACCAGCCGCTGTTCGACCTGCGTCTGACGCACGAAGACTTAGTGACATCCCAGCGTGATTTCCTGCAGTCCGCTCAGGAACTGGATGTGGTGAGGCGAGAGATTGAACGTTTGCAATCGTTGCCAGAGGGAGTGATTCCTGGGCGTCGCGTCTTGGAGCACGAGTATGAGATGGAAAAAATTCAAGCGGCGCTACACGCTCAACGTCAGGGCCTGTTACTGCACGGACTGAGCGAGGCACAGATCGATGGGATTTTAGAGAGTCGTAAGTTGTTGCCTTCGCTGACGGTCAAGGCACCTGCCTTTGACGACGATGTGGAACCGGACTTCACGGGGCATTTTTACCACGTGCAGCAAGTTTTGGTTAGGCGAGGTCAATCCGTGGCAGCTGGTAGTGCCCTATCTGTATTGGCGGACCACCGTTGGTTGTACGTGGAAGGCCAGGCATTCGATGATGACGCTGAACTTTTAGTTCAAGCGGCTCGGGAGTCGTGGGATGTGATGGTGTCACATGTGGAGAAAGATCGTTCAGTGGACGAGCGCCTTGAATTGCAGATCCTTTACGTCGCAGACCGTGTCGAACGTGATACAAGATCGCTGCCTTTTTATTTGAGCCTTCCGAACCACTTGGTTCGTGACGAGAGTGATCATGGTCACCGTTTTGTAGCTTGGCGGTTTCGTCCAGGTCAGCGAATGGAAGTCAAGATTCCCATAGGCGAACCTTGGGAAAACCAGATCGTGCTTCCTGCTGATGCCGTGATTCGAGAGGGAGCAGAATCATTTCTGTTTGTAAAGGATGGAGACCTCTTTCAACGCATGGGTGTTCATGTCATGTATGCCGATCGCGATTCGGTGGTGGTCGCGCGAGACGCTTCGTTGGTTGGGAAATCCGTAGTGTTGTCAGGCGCCTATCAAATGCATCTGACGTTGCAGAACCAAATTGGCGGTGGGCTCGACGCCCACCACGGACATAGCCACTAACTGGGATCCTAAGTCAAAGTGTCTCACCTGGATCGGTAGAAATTCATGTTGACAGCTTTTCTCAATGGCGTCATTCGTTTTGCTCTTTCCAACCGTGCGGTGGTGATAGCCATTGCGACATTCGCATTGTTATTCGGTGGTTGGAAGTGCACACAGTTAGCGATTGATGTTTTACCTGATTTGAATCGGCCACGCGTGGTCGTCATGACAGAAGCCCCTGGTTTGGCTCCAGAAGAAATCGAAACTTTAGTGACGTTTCCCTTGGAGGCGGCTTTGAACGGAGCCACAGGGGTCCAGGCTGTTCGCTCATCATCGGCAGTGGGTGTTTCGATTATCTATGTCGAATTCGATTGGGGGACCGATATCTATACGGACCGCCAAATTGTCACCGAAAGAATCGCGCTTGCACGTGAACAACTACCTGATGGTGTTCAGCCCCAACTTGCCCCTATTTCTTCGATCATCGGCCAAGTGGTGGTTGCTGGCATGTATAGTCAGCCGAATGACGCAACAATGCTTTTCCGCTGCAACGAATCTCCAGGAATCTTACAAACCCATCTGGAACGAGGGTTTCTACCACAAGTTCTCCGTGAAGGGTTTGAAAGGCACGGATTGCATCTGCCGAAATCAGTTGTCGTGAAAGAAGAGCAGCCGGGCGTTCGCTGGACCGTTGATGGAGTTGAGGCTCACCAGCAATTCACCATCCTGCGGTCACAGACGGTAGCTGGCAAGCCCGTCGAAGTGCACGAAGCGACGTCTCCCATGCAGATTCGCACACTTGCTGATTGGGTCGTGCGGCAACAGCTGATGACGATTCCGGGTGTATCCCAGGTGTTCGTGATGGGAGGCGAAAGGCGCCAGTTTCAGGTGTTGGTGAATCCCGATTTGTTGCGTAAATACGGAGTCACACTGCACGACGTCGAGTTGGCATTGGAACGCAGTAATCAAAATGCAACCGGTGGATATTTGGACGATCAAGGCGCTAACGAGTTTTTGGTGCGCGTTCTCGGTCGAGTGAGTGATGTCCGAGACTTGCAGGATATCGTCGTCAAAACTGAGCGGGGAAAGTCAATTTTATTGCGACAGGTCGCACGGGTCGTTGAGGGCGCGCAGGTTAAACGTGGTGACGGCGGAGCGTATCGACGGATCTCAGCAGTACGCCAAGAAATCCCCGCGGCTGCTGACACACCAGAAGGTGGGCCCGCAGTCATTTTGACAATCAATAAACAGCCAGAGGTTGATACGCGTCTCGTGACCGATCGCATCCACGGCATCTTCCGCCAATTGGCAGGCAGGTTGCCACCCGACGTGCGTATCGTCCCTGAACTTTACCAACAGAGTTCTTTCATTGATCTGGCCATCCAAAACGTCGTCGAGGCACTTCGTGATGGTGGTATTTTGGTGGTGCTGATTCTGTTTCTCTTTCTGGCAAATTTTCGCACAACGTTGATTACACTGACTGCGATTCCCCTTTCGATTGCTATGACGGCGATTGTCTTCGACTGGTTCAGCCTATCGATCAACACCATGACATTAGGTGGGCTGGCGATCGCTATTGGAGAACTGGTCGACGACGCCATTGTGGATGTGGAGAACATCTACCGGCGATTACGTGAAAACCGCTGTCGTGCGAGACCGTTGCCCTCGTTGGTTGTGGTCTTTCGTGCGAGTGTCGAGATTCGGAATTCGATCGTGTTTGGTACTATGATCGTGGTCTTGGTGTTTATACCGTTGTTCGCTTTGACCGGCATTGAGGGGCGACTGTTCGCACCTTTGGGGATTGCGTACATCGTGTCGATCCTGTCTTCGTTGGTTGTTTCGTTGACGGTGACCCCTGTACTCTCGTCGTGGTTGTTGGTAGGTCAAAAGAGTCGTGAAGGAGGGACTGCCGAGCGGAATGAAGCACGGCCATCGTCGGCCGACTTGCCTGTACTGACCCGATGGCTGCGCGGTTTCGCGGGTGGTGTCGTCCGGACCAGTTTGCGAGTACCGATTCCCATTTTTGTGCTTGGTGGTACTCTCGTCGGTGTGGCTGTGTTTGGGGTGTGGCGACTCGAAAGAGATTTCTTGCCTCCGTTCAACGAAGGTGCGGTTCAGATAAATGTTTTGTTACCGCCAGGCATTTCATTGCGTCAGTCCAATGAGATTGCCAAGATTGTCGACCGGCGCTTGATGGCCATCGATGACGTCGTCGCCTTGGTGCGAAAAACGGGAAGGGCGGAACTGGATGAACACGCCGAAGGCGTCAATACGTCGGAATACATCGCCACTCTGGATGTCCACTCATTACGTGACCGAGAGGAAGTCGTGAATGATATTCGCGAAGAGCTGGCAGAGATTCCTGGTATCGTGACGTCCGTAGAACAACCAATTTCTCATTTGATTTCTCACATGTTGTCCGGAGTCAAGGCGCAAGTAGCTGTCAAATTGTTTGGCGACGATCTGGAAGTACTTCGACGTGAAGCGGCCAGGTTGAGAGATGCGATGGCCGGTGTTGATGGTGTCAAGGACCTGCAGTTGGAACCACAGATCACCATTCCACAACTTCGGATCGAGGTGGACAGGCACCAGCTAAAACAATTCGGCTTGACGAGTGCCGACGTGACGGAGTTCATTCAAACGGCCATGCAGGGCCGAGTGGTTTCTGAGGTGTTGGATGGTCAACGGAAATACGATCTGTTAGTACGACTTGACGAGCCGTTTCGCGAAGATCTGGAATCGTTGAAACGGCAAACGATTCATTTGCCAGGTGGCGGTACAACGAAACTGAGTTCGGTGGCCAACGTCTATCTGGGAGGTGGTCCGAATACGATTAATCGCGAGCAAGTACGTCGGCGGGTTGTTTTGCAGTGCAACGTTGCGGGGCGCGGATTGGTGGATGTGGTCGAACAGATCCAGCGTGAATTTCGTCCCATCGAGGCGTCGCTGCCAGAGGGCTATTTTGTCACCTATGGAGGCCAATTCGAAAGTCAGCGCACCGCTTTTCGGATGATTGCGTTACTGTTTGGCATCTCTCTGGTTGGCGTGTTTCTCACACTTTATTCCATGTTTCGCAGTGCAAATCTCGCTTGCCAAGTGATGTTGGCACTGCCGATGGCGTTTATGGGCAGCGTGGCTGCGCTGTACGTGACTGGGCAAACGCTGACGATTGCGGCCATGATCGGTTTTATCTCGCTGTGTGGAATCGCCGCACGCAATGGCATCTTGCTTATCAATCATTATCTGCACTTGATCGAATTTGAGGGCGAGACTTGGTCACGCGAGATGATCGTGCGGGCAGGACAGGAGCGTCTGGCACCGGTGTTGATGACAGCGCTGACGACAGGAATTGGATTAGTGCCGTTGGCGTTGGCGGCCGGAGAACCGGGCAAAGAGATCCTGTATCCCGTGGCGACGGTGATGATCGGTGGTCTGATCAGCAGTACGTTACTTGAGTTTCTTGTGCGGCCGGCTTTATTTTGGACGTGTGGCTTACATGCTGCACAGCGAGTGATCGAACGAAAACGCCAGTCGGTAGAACTGGTCGAAGAACAGTCCGCTCAGGAAACCATGGTGACTGGACCGGCCCCTTGTGGGCCCTAAGGACGAACCGGCAACCTGGTTTCCCCTAGTTGTGTCTCTAGAGAATCTCACCGATGGCGAAGTCTATGACAACATGCCAGTGTCCTGGCGGTTTCAACTCACGGTAGATCTATAAGTGATTGAACCGGTCGATCGGACAAACGACACAGTAGTCACCTTGGAGATGCGTGGGAAAATCTGATCCTAGGCCGAGTCTCAAGGCAGATGCCGAACGCACTTGTGTTACTTCGTAGTAGTGCGGCCCCAAGTGTCCCACTTTATGAGTACCTTTCATCACCAAATTCCAGACGGCTTACTTAGGACCATGCACCGTGCCTTCCGGGAGGGTGAAGAAACCGAATGGAGTGATCTGACAACGCTGGTGGCTCACGCGACGACCAGTTTATGAAGCCTTCCAACGGACTCTAGAAACCTAAAATGCGTGCCAACAGACCTGGACGATAATAGAAGTATGCTGGGGCGTAATATGCGGTCACTGGCGCCGGTGCTGGGGCGTAATACGCGGTCACGGGTGCCGGTGCAGGAGCGTGGTCGGTGGTGGTCGGTGCTGGCGCGTAGTAGGCGGTGACCGGTGCTGGCGCGTAGTAGGTGGTGACCGGTGCTGGTGCGTAATAGGTGGTGACCGGTGATGGTGCGTAGTAGGTGGTGACCGGTTGAGGGGCATAGTAAACAGTTACGGGCCCCCACTGGCCATAAGCGACCGATGAGGTGCCAACGCCCAAAACAATAATGGCAACGAAGATAACAAGCAATGTGTTCGCGAATCGCATGATTTGGACTCCCAGAAAAGATGTGTCCCCAGAATGTAAACGGGAAGATGGAGGGAAGTTGTAGGTGAAAACAAGAGGTCGATGGATCTCTATTGTCTTCGACCACCAAGCTTCCATGACCACCAAGTAGCTAACTCAAAGTTGGTAAGTTCCAATTCATTATGTGCTGCCGGAAAGACGTTCGCAAGTAATATAGTTTCGGGTTGCGTAGAATTTGCTGCGTGGATTGGCATCTGTTCCATACGACTTTGTCCGCATAAAATAGGCCCTCTCGGAGGCAATTGTCCAACTTTTACAATGATCGAATGGCTTTGTGGCCGTTTGCCAATCCAGTTTAGTAGGGCCAAAAATATGCGGTTTGTGAAAATGCATGGTGCTGGGAATGACTACGTTTACGTCAACTGTTTCGAAGAGCCATTTCCCAACAACCCGGCAGAACTAGCTCGGCAGGTTTCCGACAGGCATTTTGGCATCGGCGGGGATGGATTGATCCTGGTTTGTCCATCCGAAACGGCTGCCGCCAGAATGCGCATGTTTAATGCAGACGGTTCGGAAGCGGAGATGTGCGGCAACGGACTGCGATGCGTGGCAAAACTGGTCTATGAGTCCAATATCTGTCGCTCGTCTTCGTTAGTGATCGACACGGGAGCAGGGCCTTTGCACGTTGAGCTGATCTTGGATGGCAATGACGTTCGTCAAGTTCGTGTCGACATGGGGCCACCCATATTGGATGGTCTTAGTATCCCGACGACTTGGGAGGAAGAGAGCGTGGTCGACAGGGCATTGGAGATCAACGGCCAATCGTTGGCGGTGACGTGCATTTCGATGGGTAATCCTCATTGCGTCGTGTTTGTGGATAAAGTGACGGACGACCAGGTGCTAGGTTTGGGGCCGCTCATGGAAGTCGATCCACACTTTCCTGCCAAGATCAATGTGGAGTTCGTCGAGGTTCTCACGCGTCACGAGTTACATCAGCGAACATGGGAACGAGGATCGGGAGAAACTTTAGCTTGTGGGACAGGCGCTAGTGCTGTTTGTGTTGCCGGTGTGCTTTCCGGGCGGAGCGAGCGAAAAGTATTGATACATCTTTCTGGAGGCAATTTGGAGCTATTCTGGAACGAGCAAGACAATCATGTTTACATGACGGGTCCCGCTGAGGAAGTTTTTCGAGGCGAATGGACACGGGATCTACCAGCTTAAGGTTCATCGATCTGGCTGTTCATGATATTTGATGCTGGGGTTGTGCAGGCGTGAAGCGTGCACCTACGGCTGGCTGAGTCCGTTCACCAAGGATAAATACAAACTGAAAACAGTTTCTGTCTCTCTGCTCCCTCCTCGAATAAAAAACGAAGACTGACTGTTTTGTCTCCATGGACCGATTTGTTTTATCGCTGTTCGGTGATGGCCATGTACGTCCGTTCGGGTATGCGGTCCAGCTCAGTCTTAGGAAGGCCTGTTGGAATATTTGCCTGTAAAGGTGTTTTCTGCAGTTTCTGAAGGCGGTTTCTTAGCCAAATCGGTTGAAAAGTGTCCGGTTGTAGCTCGTGGCCGTTACCAGCCAAATAGGCCGTGGCAATCGGTGAATTCCCTGCATACACGACCGTGAGGGGCAATTTCTGATCCCAGAAAAACTGTTCGGTTTTCGCGCAGGATGACGCTCAGACTTCCGTAGTAAGGAATGAAAACGGACGTTCTTTTTCAAATTGCTCAGGTTCAGTCCACTTAACTGAGTTTTTTTTGGTGAAGTCGACATTTGGCCGGAGCAAGACCTGCAGTTTTACAGCAGCGGTCGAGCTGGCCTTCGCAAGGCAGTCATCTTCCGCACCAACCTTTTGTGATCAATACCCGGCTGCTCGACATGAGTGGCTTCGACTTGACCGAAATGCTGGAGCAACATTTCGGTTAAATACTCGTCTTCTAACGAACGGATTTGGCGAGATTTAACCTCGCATGTAAAGGGATAGCGATGAATTACGAACTCCCCAGTTTGTTGGTGGGAAAGTCGGCTTGGACACAAGAAGTGCGTTCTCTTATTTCGCATGTAGCGGAACACCAATACAGCGTATTGATTAGCGGCCCGTCTGGTACAGGGAAAGAACTGATTGCACGTGAAATTCATGTCCAGGGAAATCGCGCCGAGCAGCCATTCATCCCGGTAAATTGTGCAGCGATTTCAGGAAGCTTGTTTAGTAGCCAGTTATTCGGTCACGTGCGGGGAGCATTTACCGGTGCGGATTACGACGCGTTGGGTTGTTTTCGGGCGGCCGAGTGTGGAACGATCTTTTTGGATGAAGTCGGAGAATTGGATTTTGACTGTCAGGCAAAGTTGCTGCGAGTCTTACAAGAGCGGATGGTAGTTCCGGTGGGTGCCCACACGGGTGCTCCGATCGACGTGCGTGTTGTTGCGGCGACCAATCGTGACTTGGAGGAGGAAGTCCGGGCCGGACGATTTCGGTTGGACCTGTACTACCGACTGAATGTGCTCGCTATTGAATCGTTACCGCTAAAGCGTCGCGTTGCGGACGTAGAAGCCCTGGCAGATCACTTTCTTGAAAAGGCGGCTGTGGACAGTGGGTTGCCACGAAAACGCTTGTCGGCCGCAGCACTAGCGTTGCTGCAGTCTTATAACTGGCCCGGCAATGTTCGTGAGTTGCAAAACATGATCGAGCGGGCTGTTGTGTTTAGCCACGACGACGTCCTCGCACCAACAGCATTTCCACAAATTGTCGACGGTGACGCTTCTCTTTCTCGCGAAGCATCTGAGTCCCACGTCGGGACCACGGCGGGTTCAGTTTCGTGTGGTACCGGTGCGAACGGCACGAATTCCACAGAACACGACATTTTGCCTTGGCGCACGCTGGCCGAGATGGAAGAGAAGTACATCCGTCAGACATTGGAGAGAACGAGTAATAACCGTAGTGCCGCTGCGAGAATGCTAAACGTTGATCGTAAGTTGTTAGCTCGGAAAATCAAAAAATACTCCATCGAGACCATCACCACTCAATCGTGTTAAAGCCATCAATGTTTTCTAGCCACGTTAGACGTCTTGTCCGGCATAAAAAGAAAGGAACCATCGAAATGCAGCGTCAACAAATATCTCGAGGTAAAGGGAGGCGCGATTTGGAAAGCTGCGTCGCGGATTCTCGAAGGCATAACGTCCTGATAGCCTGTCGTGGTCAGCGCTCAGTTTGGGGATCGGCACGTTGTACGACACTTCTAGCAGGCGCGAAAAACGTGCCAGCTTTCGTTTTTCTTTCTTTATGGTTCGTGTTTGGGCTACTGGCGGGGCATTCCACCGTAAATGCATGCAATCGATGCTATGCGTCCATGGGGGTCCTCCCTTGTGATTTTGACGGTAGCAGGCAGTGCGACATGTTGGACCTCGACTTGATGTACAAACAAGGCGATCTGGTAGCTGGTGTGCCTGTGGGTAGTGGTAACGCGTTTGACCTGGACGCGAATCTCGTCATCGACAACACGGACCTAACGATTTGGTTGACGGATGCCGCTGCGGAAAACGGCTACCCGTCCCCTTATCTCCGAGGTGACACGGATGACCTGTTAGGCCCGGGGCGTCGGCCTGACATTGACATTACGGATTTCAACAATTCTTCGGCGAACTTTGATCCATCTGGTGTCAACGCACACAACAATACATGGGCCCGGGGCAACGTCGATGGTGATAATGACATCGACATTACCGATTTCAACTTTCTGTCTGCGAACTTCGCTCCACAAGGTTACACAAACCTTCCCGAGCCGTCTTCGTTTTCTTTGGTAACGCTCGGCTTTGTGGGCATCGTTCTTTCACTGCTTCCTCGGCAGTCGTAGTCTCGAACAGTTTCTAGGCTCGTCATGCGGAATAACACTTCACCAAACTTGTAACGGAATCACCACTCATGACCACGTTGGACCGACTGATTGTTGAATCTCCTCTCGGTGATGCGACTCGATCCGAAACAAGCGGAGCAGAGAGTGTTCTGGCTGCGAATTGTGTAGTGGTTTCCGCATGCCGCCAACGTCGACAAGCATGGGCAGCTACGGCATCCGCTGCGGGTTGGGAATGTGCTCAATACGCTGATGCGGGCAACGCACACGTCGCCGCCGAATCGGGTACTGTCCAAATCGTCGTCGTTGACCTGGAACCGAACGGCACTCCTCCCGGTTTTCTTTGGTTGTGTGAATGGCTTGTTTCCAAGCGACCAAGAGACATGCTCCTCCTTGTCTGTGGACAGTGCGACGATCCGAGCCAAGAATTATGGGCTCGTCAACTCGGTGCCTGGGCATTTCTCCCAGGTAACGACAACCCTGCTACGTCCAAAGCTTTGCTTGTCGAGGCTGCTCAGGCATCAACTCGAGTGGCGGTTGCTGACGAAGCCAACTTCTTGGCAAGGCACTGTGCGTTCAACTCTTTTGATTTCCTTTGTCACCTTTCTCAAACGGAGTAAGGCCATGATTCGAAAACCGAGTGACCAACATACGTATTTTGACGACGACACCTACGACGATTACTTGGAAAGCGATACCTTCACCAAAATTCGGCGCCAGGGACGAACCAACATGCCGGTGGGCGCCAGTGTTTCGGGTAATCGTGGATTTCATAAGACGTTTTCGTCTCGCAAAGTTTCGCAACGTATTTCGCGTTCACGAGGTGGAAAGCATCGTCGTCGTCTGAAGCGATGGCTGGACGATCCAGTCTGACAGACTTCAATATTGGCTACGGACTCAATATTTTGGAAATGAGGGCGTGGAATAAGATGGGCAATGTCTGCTGCGGGTCCCAGCGTATGCCTGGGAAGCGACAGCAACGATGTTGTTTTTCTACAGCCCCGACAGAGCTCGGCTTTCGCTATTCGTTACTCGGGGCCCTGCTTAGGGGGCGGTGAAGACCATATTCAATCATTGTTGTGATCGGCTTCGTCCCTTGCAAAACCAAATGCGTAGAGTATCCTGGTGTCGAACTATTATTCTGCGTGGCATTATTCGACGCCGATGAGACAACAGCATGGAACCCAGTAAGTCTATTGTTCACCGCTCTAGCGGCAATGCGTCTGCCGTGGAACAGTTTGGCCCTTACAAGATCGAAGCCTTGTTGAGCGAAACCGAAGAAGTTTCTGGGACCGTCTACCGTGTCTTTGTCGATGCCAATCAAACAACACGAACGAGCTACCATCAAATCGCTGAAGAATTTTATTTTGTGTTGAGCGGTGTCGGCACAGCAATCCTGGATGGGAGCCAGTATCCTATCAAGCCCGGCGATTTCCTGCGGTTGCCTCCAGGTACCCGTCACGCGTTTGTTACCTTGGATGAACCTCTAGAAATGCTTGATATTCACGTTCCCGGTAGCCGTCCCGGTAGAGATGCCTATTTTGTGGAAGACGAATAGAAGGGATGCGGCTTTGGTTGACCCATGTCGGGAGAGTCTCGCTTCTCTAACGACCTGTCAAGCCGCCGGAATAAACTCTCATTCAACATTCCGAATTCACTCAACAGGTGAGCTGGATCCCTGGGGCTGACGCAATTGTTGCCATTTTTTTATGGCGGCCCCTCGCGTGTCTTCGTCCGCGAATCCAAGAGAACGTGTTTGGAAAAGAGTTTCGGAATGCAACTCCAGTCGATCAAAGCCCATCTCTTGGGGATTCATCCCTGCAAGATGAATGGAACATGCCAGCGCGATATCTCGTACCTCCGTACGATAGTTGATGCCGCGAATTGTGTGAGCGGAACAACGGGCACGTTCTTCCATTAGGTTCTCGACTAAAGGAATGTGCTGCGAGTCTCCAAGCTTTCCGACTGTGAGCAGTGCAAATTGCAACACATTTTTAGGGCTCTGTGGATACGCTTGTAAGATCCTTTCGGCGGGTACTAGGCCGTCCTGAAGATTCAATCGCATGGCCAGCCGCAGTGCGTGAAAGATGGTTTGCTGATCGGCACCGCGGATCCAAGATCCTAGAATTGCCTGCATGGGACGTTGGTATTCACCATAAGCTGCTCGACGCAAAGGTTCCTGATTGCAGAACGCGTTGATATAGGGCGCTGATCGTTGACGCCCTTTGACTCTGTGGTCACTGTAAACCAAAAATAACGCGGCGATTCGACCTGCCGATAACGTTTCACGATAGACTGGGCGAAGACTTCGGCTACGCTGGATCTGGTCACACCGGCTCCAAAGAGCGTTGCCTGCCTTGGCGGGCGAGGCTGCATAAGTTTTGAGCAAATGATGCTCGTGTCTTTGCATTTCGGCAAACAAACGGCGTGCCGTTGGATCGTTGCCTACCAGTTCACGAAATTGTGGCCAAGTGGGTAAGTTGACTTCTTGAGACGGATTCTGCTCTGCTAAAAAATCTTCGAGCTGATGTGTGAACGCCATTTCATCGATCTTGGTGATCAAAGAACGCGCCTGCATGCGGATTTCCAAGTCAGCGTGTGTTAAAGACTCGAGTAAGGCAGGACGCACGCGAGTTCCAAGACGCAATAACCGTTCACGCGCATGTTGCCGTGAGGAAAACTGATTGTCACCGAGTTGTTCGATCAGCGCCAGAAGTGTTTCGTTGGTAACTGTCGCCGAAGGAGAAACTTCAGGTTCGCTGCACACTGCCATCGTCTGCCAGTTTGACAGGCAGGCGCAACACAACAGCAGGCTCCATAATTTCAAGCTGCGAATCAGGAACATTCTGTAAATCTACCAATCGGGTAATGATGCTGGAAATGAAAGCCACCACGTAGGGTGGGCAAATACTTATTGTAGCTATGAGTGTGCAGAAGTGGCAGCCAACTGAGCGTCGCCGATATAAAATGAGGTCATTGTGTGGCCTTTGTGTCGTCTTTATTGATCGGCATCGAACAGAAAGAGAGTTGGTCTC
Organism: Pirellulaceae bacterium; assembly: GCA_022448645.1. The sequence goes on along the minus strand of JAKVBZ010000039.1, from coordinate 878 downwards.
CGTCGGACTTCTAATGGGTCGGTGACATGCTGATCCAGGTCTTTGAGCCAAGGAAAGTACATGTGATAATGCTGAACGAAAGCAAGGTGTCCTCTGTCTGTAGGCATGGTCGCGGCGAAGGCGAATCATAAACTCCAGTTAGACCGGTCCATGTGTGACCATTTCATTGTCATCCGTGTCATCCGGAAAAGTCGATTCCTTGCGGTTTGCGATGGAAGCTCGTCTCCAATCCAATTCTGGAAATATCCATACTTGGTCAGACAACGAAGTGTTGATGTTATTTGGGGCAAGGTTTTGGGACGGCGTGATCCCCCCTGCCGCGGTGGAGACGGATGCTTGTTCTCTAAAAGAACTCGATGAGCGGTCCATCCCATAGTCACCATAAAATACGTCAGCTTGCTGCATGTTCACAACTGTAGGCGCGGTCGACGTATAACCAAGAGGACTAAAGTTGCGGGCAAGCTCGCTGAAATCCACGATGTCGATGTCCGTGTCATTGTCAAAGTTCCCCTGCCCCCATCCGTACGGCGCCCCGACACCCATCGGATCGTAGTTCGTGGCCAACACGTTGAAATCCTGGATATCCACGTCCCCGTCCAAATCGACGTCGCCTCGTCGAGCCACCAACACAGACGACACATAATCATCGCCACCCGTGCCGTCGCCGTTCCCATCCAACGACATGCCTGCCCCGTTCATGATCCCAGTTGCATTGAAAATGACAGAATAATTGGCTGCTTCAACATCACTGACACCGCTCAGGTCCCACACTGCCGTGCGACTCACCGCGTCGTAACTCATCGTCATGCCCGTCAAATCGACCAACGTGCCACCCGCCGAATCGTTGCGTAACGCCAAGTCGCTTGTTGCCACCATCA